>NZ_JAMYKW010000013.1:0-149979 GCF_040317555.1 Mesorhizobium sp. M1406
GCGATTGAAACGAAAAGTGGCGGCGTGGGACGACGAATTCCTCGTAAGCGTCATCTCACGATAATTAACTCACCCGATTCCCCTGCCTGATATGAGGAGACAACCACCACTCATGCCCGCGCCGGAATCCGGCAAGCAGGCGGCGGGCCTCGTAAAAATCAGATGTCGAAGCTGACGACCTGATCCATCGACTGCGACGGCAGAAGCTGATCCATCTGGCGCGACGGCTGATCGCAGCCGGTCTCGCCGACGACGCGGGCCGGCACGCCGGCTACCGTCTTGTTGTGCGGCACCGGCGACAGCACCACCGAGCCTGCCGCGATCTTCGAGCAATGGCCGACTTCGATGTTACCGAGGATCTTGGCGCCGGCGCCAATCAGCACGCCGTAGCGGATCTTGGGATGACGGTCGCCGCCGGCCTTGCCGGTACCGCCCAGTGTTACGCCATGCAGGATCGACACATCGTCCTCGATGACCGCGGTCTCGCCGACCACAAGGCCGGTGGCGTGGTCGATGAAGATGCCCTTGCCGATGCGCGCGGCCGGGTTGATGTCGGTCTGGAAGACCGAGGATGAGCGGCTCTGCAGATAAAGGGCGAAATCCTTGCGGCCCTGGTTCCACAGCCAATGCGCCAGCCGATGGGTCTGGATGGCGTGAAAACCCTTGAAATAGAGCACCGGCATGATGAACCGGTCGCACGCCGGATCGCGGTCGTAATAGGCCTGGATGTCGACACGCACGGTTGTCGGCCAGTCCTTGTCATCTGCCAGCATCGACTTGAAGGTCTGGCGGATGAGATCGGAGCCGATGTCCTGATGAGCGAGCCGCTCGGCCAGCCGATGGATGACCGCTTCCTCGAGGCTGTCCTGGTTGAGGATGGTCGAATAGAGGAACGCGGCGAGCAATGGGTCGCGGTTGACAGCCTCCATTGCCTCGTCGCGGATCGAACGCCAGATCGGGTCGACCGGCTTCAATGCGCTGTGTCGGGAAATGCTGATGCTGTTCATCGCCGTCTCGTCCTGCGCCCTGCCGGGCTTGCCTGTTGTGCTTGCCTGTTGTCCGGCCGCACATATAAGCCAGATCATAGCACGATTGAACTCAATTTTCCTTAGTGCATTGTCAAATGGATTTGGTTCGCGGGAATTCAAGCAGCGATGGAAAACGAACCCTTGATAGACGACGCTCTGAAGAGCGAGCTCTCAGCACTCTACCGGGGACCAGGCCGCCATTACCACAACCTTGCCCATATCGAGGCGATGTTGGCTTTGGCGGGTGATTATCGAGCGGCGCTCGGCGACCACGGAGCCGTCGAAGCGGCGATCTGGTTCCACGATGCCATCTATGACAGCAAGGCCAAAGACAACGAGGCGCGAAGTGCCGACCTCGCCGAAAAGAAGCTGGCGGGCCGCGCGGATCCTTCACGCCTGAACCGCATCTCCGCGATGATCGTCGCCACCGCCACACACCAGGTGCCGCCGTTTGACGACGCGACGAGCACACGGGACGCAAGTCTCTTCCTCGATATGGATCTGGCGATCCTCGGTGCCGCGCCGGACGCCTTCGACGCCTATGAGCGCGCCGTGCGGCGCGAGTATCAATGGGTGGAGGAGCCGATGTGGCGGGCCGGGCGCAGTGCGGTGCTGAAGAACTTCCTCGCCCGCCCACACATTTTCCACACGGAGGAGTTCCGGCAACGCTTTGAACGGCAGGCCCGGGAAAACATGACGCGGTCGCTGGCGGCTCTCACCACAGGCTGAGGGCAGTCACGTCCCGCTCCCCTCGCTGTCCGCTCAGAGCGGATTTTCGGCATAGAACTCCAGCACGCGTTGCTTGAAGGTCTTGTCCCCAACGGCCAGCATATGGTCGCGGCCCTCGATGTGAAAGGCCCTGGCGTTCGGCATCAACGCCGCGAGTTCATCGGGCGAGCCGCCAATGTCGTCGGTCGTGCCGACAGCGACCAGCGTCGGCTGGGCGATGCGGGCAATATCCTGCTCGCTCAGCAGTTCGCGCGATTTGGCAATGCAAGCGGCCAATGCACGGCGATCGCTGCGGGTCTGGTCGGCGAAGGCGCGAAACGATCGGCCGCGCGGATGGCTTGTCGCGGCCGGATCATCGGCAAGCAGGGCCGCGGCGATCGGATCCCAATCGCCGACACCATCGATCATGCCGATACCGAGGCCGCCAAAGACCAGCGTCGCCACCTTGTCCGGATCCGACAGTGCCATGAACGCCGCGATGCGCGCGCCCATCGAATAGCCCATGACATGGGCGCGTTGGATGCCGAGATGGCCGAGCAGGGCGGCGGCATCCGAAGCCATCTTGACCGGCGTATAGTCGGCCTCCTCATAACTCTTCGACGACGAACCGTGGCCGCGATTGTCGAAGGCGATAGCGCGGTAACCGGCATCGTTCAGCGTCTTGAACCAGCCGGGCGACACCCAGTTGACATGGTGGTTCGAGGCGAAGCCGTGGATCATGAGCACCGGGTCGCCCTCGCCCGATGCCGGCTGGCGGTCGAGGAAGGCAAGGTCGAAGCCGTCGTGGGTGAAAAGCCGCATCAGCGATCCCGCCTGACCACTCAGCCGCCGCCGCCATTGGGCGCATCGCCATTGTCGGCCGGCGGCATGCCGGGGCCGGATACCGTGCCCACGGCCGGATGGCGCAACAGGTCGCCATATTCGATGCCATTCCTGGCAGCCGTGCCGGCCTTGAGCTCGAGCACGAAGCGCACGGGGACACCGGGCGAAACAACGGCGTCGGATTGCGGCTCGCCGTGCTTGATTGCCCGGATCTTGCCGTCCTGGCCGACAAAGATCAGATCGAGCGGCATCGGCGTGTTGTGCATCCAGAAATTGACCTGCTGCGGCATTTCAAAGACGAACAGCATGCCATGGTCGTCCGCCATGTCCTGGCGATACATCAAACCGGCCTCGCGCTCTCGATCGGTGTCGGCGACTTCAATGGAAAAAGAGCGGTCGCCGCCTTTCGTCACCACGACCAGCGGCGCCGGATCGACCGGAAGGATCATCGCCCGGCTGTCCGCCGAGGTCGGCCGGCCGGAATAGAAGAAGGCGCCTGCGGCGACGATGACGGCAATCACGGCGCATACCACGCCCGCCGTCAGCCAGTTTCTGTGAGCCATTTGAGATCCTCGGCCGGGAATCGTCTTAATGCGAGACCGGCAAGGTCCCCATATCGGGGTGAATTTCGGCGGCCATAAGGCCTTTGTCGCCGCGTCCGAAACGAACCAGCACGACCTGGCCGGGCCGAAGCTCGGTGATGCCGTAACGGCGCAAGGTCTCCATGTGGACGAAGATGTCCTCGGTGCCCTCGCCGCGGGTTAGAAAACCAAAACCCTTGGTGCGGTTGAACCACTTCACCAAGGCGCGTTCGAGACCACTTTCCGGCGTCACCACGATATGGGTGCGCTGCTCCTGCATCTCGGCCGGGTGAACTGCGGTGGTGAGATCCATGGAGAGCACCCGGAAGGCCTGCAACCCGCGGTCGCCATGCTTGACGAGGCAGACCACGCGCGCGCCCTCCAGGGCCGTCTGAAAGCCGTCCTTTCGAAGACATGTCACGTGGAGGAGGATGTCGCCCGAAATGCCGTCATCCGGAAGGATGAAACCGTAGCCCTTGGCCACATCGAACCACTTGATGGCGCCGGCAATTTCGAGCAGGTCGGCGGCGTCGCCGCCTTCGTCACGCTGCCGGGCGTCGCCAAGGGGTCCGTCCCGCCCCATGAAAGAGGCCTTTTCCCCCATAAGAATGCCCCCCTCTTTTCAAGAACACCGCAACTGATTCTTGGCACCAGATTAACACCGCCACTTCCGGTGTGTGCAAGACCTGCCGTGCCTTTTTTCACGGTTCAATGGGGGGAATACCGGATTTGTTCTTTGCCGGCATTGCGCGCTGCCGCACGATTGCCCTTTTACAGGGCCGACCCTATGTTGCACCGCAACGCAATTTGTCGAGGAAATCACATG
Source organism: Mesorhizobium sp. M1406 (assembly GCF_040317555.1). Lineage (NCBI taxonomy): Bacteria > Pseudomonadati > Pseudomonadota > Alphaproteobacteria > Hyphomicrobiales > Phyllobacteriaceae > Mesorhizobium > Mesorhizobium sp. M1406. The sequence continues at coordinate 3,987 of NZ_JAMYKW010000013.1, forward strand.
CGCTATCTGCACACCATGGTCCGCGTCGCCGACGTGGACGCCTCGCTTGACTTCTACTGCAACAAGCTCGGCCTCAAGGAGGTGCGCCGCTACGAAAACGAGCAAGGCCGCTTCACGCTGATCTTCCTCGCCGCGTCGGAAGACGAGCAAAGCGGCATCGCCGACAAGGCGCCGCTGATCGAACTGACCTACAATTGGGATCCGGAAGACTACAAGGGCGGGCGCAATTTCGGCCACCTCGCCTATGAGGTCGACGACATTTACGCCACCTGTCACCATTTGTTGGACAACGGTGTCGTCATCAACCGGCCGCCGCGCGACGGCAATATGGCCTTCGTCAAGTCGCCGGACGGCATCTCGATCGAGCTGCTGCAGAAGGGACCGGCGAAGCCCAAGGCCGAGCCCTGGGCCTCGATGCCGAACACCGGCACCTGGTAGCGATCACGCCATCTTGAGTGGAGCGGCCAGGCGGACAAGCCGGCCGCCTTTGCCGTTTTGATCGAGGCACCTATCTACCTGCCTGTCGTGCCTGCCCGGCAACGCCGGCGCTCACCAGGAGAATTCATTCATGCCGACCAGCCGTGCCGATGTCGCCGCCGAACATGCCAGCCGCTACCTGCTGCAGTTGTGCAAGCACTGGGCGCACAAATTCCCGGTCGAATTCGATCCCACCCACGGCACCATCGATCTCTCGCTCGGCCGCACCGTCATGGATGCCGACGCGACCGCGCTGCATATAACGGTATCAACTGACGAAGCCGGATCGATCGAACGCCTGGAAAGCGTCGTCGCCGATCACATCAAGCGCTTTGCTTTCCGTGAAGAACTGACCTTCGACTGGAAGCCCGCGCCGGCGGCATAAGGACCCTATTTTCCACCGGCCTGAGCGGCCATCTCCAGCAGCGCCCGCACCGAGCGCCAGTTGCGCGCCGTGCCCGGCACTTTCAACGTGCGCGGGATCAGCCCGGCAAACACCGATTTGCCCAGCCCGTCCGGCGCGTGCAGGTACAGCACATCGCCCTTGATCTCGAAGCGTTCGGGGCCGGTGCACTTTTCGGCCAGCCGCGCCACCTCATCGGCGGTCGGCTCGCGCGCCAGCACATAGGCGTGCAGCTTCGTATGGTCCGCGGCCACGTCCGGATAGGGATTTTCGTCCACCAGCCGCTCGAACCATGAGAGATCGCGCACCATGATGCGTGAATGGAAACCCCATTTCTTCTCGAAGGCTTCTTCGAGCTGTTTTGCCAGCGTGACCGCGTCGCCCTTCTTCGCCTTGAACACGGCATTGCCGCTCTGCACATAGGTGGCGACATCGGAGAAGCCGAGACCCTCGAAGAACGACCGCAACTCCGCCATCTTGACGATGCGATTGCCGCCGACATTGATGCCGGAAAACAGCGCGACGAAGATTTTTCCAGCACCGCTCATATGATGAACCCGGCCAATGTCTCGTTGTCGGTGATATCCTGATACTGGACGCCCTCGGCCTCGAAATTCGCCTTGAGCAGGTCGAAATTGCGGCGGTCCTTGGTTTCGATGCCGATCAGCACCGAACCGAAATTACGCGCCGATTTCTTCAGATATTCGAAGCGGGCGATGTCGTCGTCGGGACCGAGCAGTTCGAGGAAGTCGCGCAGCGCGCCCGGCCGCTGGGGGAAGCGGATGATGAAGTATTTCTTCAGGCCCTCGAAGCGCAGCGCCCGTTCCTTGACGTCCGGCAGCCGCTCGAAATCGAAATTGCCGCCCGAAACCACGGCGACAATGGTCTTGCCCCTGATTTCCTTTCTGGAGAAATCCTTCAGCGCATCGATCGCCAGGGCCCCTGCCGGCTCCAGCACGACGCCTTCGACGTTGAGCATCTCGATCATGGTGGCGCAGAGCCGATTTTCCGGGATCAGCCGCACCGTGTCGGCCGGAAAATCCTTGAGATGGCGTAACGGCTCGCGGCCGATCTCGGCCACTGCCGCGCCATCGACGAAATTGTCGACCTTGGCGAGTTTAAGCCGCTTTCCCGCGGCGAGGCTCTCGCGCAGGCTCGGCGCGCCGGCCGGCTCGCAGAAGACGAAGCGCGCTTCCCGGCCCTGATCGGCGAAATAATGGGTGACGCCGGCGGCGAGCCCGCCACCGCCGACCGGCAGCATGATGATATCGGGCATGCGGGCGCCCGGCATCTGGTCCGCGATCTCATAGGCGACGGTCGCCTGGCCCTCGATGATGTCCTTGTGGTCGAAGGGCGGCACCATATGGGCGCCGGAACTTTCGGTGAATTCGAAGGCGGCACGGTAGCAGTCGTCGAAAAAGTCACCAACCAGCCTGATCTCGACGAAATCGCCGCCGAACAGCCTGGTCTTGTCGATCTTCTGCTGCGGTGTCGTCACCGGCATGAACACCACGCCCTTCTTGCCGAAATGGCGGCAGACGAAAGCAAAGCCCTGCGCATGGTTGCCGGCGGACGCGCACACGAACAGTTCGGCCTCGTTGCCCGCCGCCAGCGTCTTGCGGAAGAAGTTGAAGGCGCCGCGGATCTTGTAGGAACGCACCGGCGACAGATCCTCACGCTTCAACAGCACCCGCGCACCTGTCTTTTTCGACAAATAGTCGTTTTCCTGCAGTGGCGTTTCCGGAAAGATCTGGCGGATCGCCGCGGCAGCGGCAGCGACGCGGGAAGAAAAACTGTTCATTGGAAAACACCTCGCGCCGGTTGTCGCCCGCGGACCCTCAATCATCGATCGGACCGCGCAGCCGGCCCCGCCTATTGCATATCCAGCCTCGCGACGCCATTGTCCGGCCATTCATGCCCTTCCGCAACGGGCATTCGTAGAATCCTTGCAAGCACTTGGAGGCGTTTGTTCATGCCGTGTCATCGGTTGGCCTGAATCCATGTCCTTGCCGGAATTCGGCGAGCCGACGGTGATGCCGCTCATTGCGCGCACCACGCATGCGTTCCTCCCGCCATTTTGGCTTTCGCGCAACACTGCGATGGCTGTAGCCGGGCGCTGATCACATTTCGACTGGACACGACTTAGTTCCGCCGCACTCTGCCTGTCCGGGAGGTGGCGGGGGTAGACAGGCCTTTCGGCCGGAGTTGGAATTTCAAGCGTGCCTTTGAACAAGATCTTTGCCGTTGTCCTTGCCTTGCTCGTCGCCGGCTGCGCGGGCTCGCAAACACAGGAACTGCTGGGTAGCGCCATGGTGTCCGCTCCGGTGACGGAGATCGCCGGCAACCACAGCATCTTCATCGCCACGACGCGCAAGAAGTCCGACGATCCAAACAAGGTTTTCGACGGCGAGCGCTCGGCGACGCTTAACTACGCCCGCGTCAACGTCACCGTTCCGGGGACCCATGAGACCGGTCAGATCGAGCGGCGCTCGCGCGGCAAGTCGGATGACCCGGCCAAATATTTCATGGCCTCCGAGGTCGTCGGCTACGACACACAGCCGAAATTCTCCAGCGCCCTCAACGCCGACATCGCCGCGCGTGGCGGCCGCGTCATGGTCTTCGTGCATGGCTACAACACAGGCTTCGACGCCGCCGTCTATCGCCTCACCCAGCTTGTCCACGATTCCGGCTATCCCGGCACGCCCGTGCTGTTTTCCTGGGCATCCGGCGCCAGGACCACCGACTATGTCTACGACAAGGAAAGCGCCAGTGCCGCCCGCGACCAACTGGAAGTGACGCTCAGGATGCTGCAGCAGTCGGGCGCCCGTCGCATCGACATCGTCGCCCATTCAATGGGAACCTGGGTGACCATGGAAACGCTGCGCCAGATGGCCATCAGCGGCGACCGCGATCTCGGCGGCAAACTCGGCGACGTGGTGCTGGCCTCGCCCGACATCGACGTCGACGTGTTCAAGAGCCAGATGCGGCGCTACGGCAAGCCCGACAAGCCGTTCATTCTGCTGTTGTCCGACGACGATCGGGCCCTGAGGCTCTCCGGCCTGATCGCCGGTTCGCGGCCGCGGGTCGGCGACTACAAGGATGCCGCCGACCTTGCTTCCTACGGCGTGACCGTCGTCGACCTCTCCAAGGTCAAGGGAAGCGACAGCTTCAACCATACGAAATTCGCCGACAATCCAATGCTGGTGAAGATGATCGGCCAGCGGCTGCGCGAGGATGACGGCTTTGCCAGCGACCGTGACGTGACCGACCGCATCGGCCTGCTCGGGCAATAGATGCGGTTCCGCGGTTTTCGCCGTGCCTGTTCAGCATCGCGGACGTATAGACTCACTTTGAACTGGACCGCGCCGGCCTCTGGCTCTATCGGAGTAGCCAGCGACGTCATGCGTTTGACGTCCCGCTTTACGGGAGCCAGCGCGTGACCGTGCGTTCGAAGAGTTACCTCGTCGTTGCGATCGCGCTCGCTGTCACCGGCTGCGCCGGCCGGAACACGCATGACCTGCTCAACAGGACTGCTGTCTCGGTGCCCGCTTCCGACATCGCGGCCACGCATGAGATCTTCGTTGCCACGACCCGCCAGAAGGCAATCAAGGATCCGCGACAGGTGTTCGACGGCGATCGCTCGCTGACCACCAGCTTTGCCCGTGTCGACGTCACCGTTCCGAAAAGCCATCAAGTCGGCGCCATCGAGCGGGCCAAGGGATCGGCAAACAGCGCTCCAGCCAAGGACTTCACCGCCAAGGACGTCGCCTTCTACGAAGGCGCGCCGCAATTCGCCAAGGCGGTCGGCGCCGACATCGCCATGCGCGGAGACCGTGCGCTGGTTTTCGTGCACGGCTTCAACAATGGCTTCGATGACGGCATCTATCGGCTGACGCAGATCGCCCACGACACGAAATATCCAGGTACGCCCGTTCTGTTCTCATGGGCGTCGAGTGCCAAGACGACGGGCTATCTCTACGACAGGGATAGTGCAAACGCAGCGCGCGACGATCTTGAAGCAACGCTGAGAATGCTTGCCAAGACCAAGGTGAGAAGCATCGACATTATCGCCCATTCGATGGGGACGTGGTTGACCATGGAGGCGCTGCGGCAACTCGCCATCACCGGCGACCGCGATCTCGGCGGGAAGCTCGGCTATGTCATTCTGGCCTCGCCGGATATCGACGTCGATGTGTTCAAGAAACAGATGATCCGCTACGGCAAGCCGGACAAGCCGTTCGCCATCCTGCTTTCGGGCGACGACCGCGCCTTGAGACTGTCAGGCCTTCTGTCCGGCGACAAACCGCGAGTCGGCGACTATGGCAATGCGGCCGACCTTGCCAGCTATGGCGTATCGGTTGTGGACTTGAGCAAACTGAAGTCTGGCGATCGCCTCAACCACGCCAAATTCGCCGATAACCCGATCCTGGTGCAACTGCTCGGCGACCGGCTGCGAGCACCGGCAGGCCTGGCTTCGGAGGAACCCGACCAGACACAGTTCAACAATATCGGTCAAGGCCTCGGCAAGGCTGTCGGCTCGGTCGCCGAGATCATCATCACCACACCATTCAAGGTGCTGACCATAGCCACCGGCGGCTGAGTACCATCAACAAGCGCCGGGGTATGTTGAGATTCGGGTCAGGCCGAGTCGAGAATGGCGGCTTTCGAGAACCGGAGCGGAGCGTACTTTAAGTACGTGAGCACCGGAAGCGCAGAAAGCCACCATTCGCAGGCCGGCCTCACCCGAATATCGATATACCCTAGACGAAGAGATCGACCTTCTGGAAAGTCGTCACGTCGATCAGCCCGACATCGGAAATCCTGAGTTCGGGAATGACAACCAGCGCCAGCAGCGAGTGCTGCATATAGGCGTTGTTTAGCGAACAGCCCATCTTGCGCATCGCCTCGGTGAGCTTGTCCGCCTTGGCCGCGACGATTTCAGCCCGCTCGTCCGACATCAGCCCGGCGATCGGCATTTCGACCAGGGCCAGTTCCTTGCCCTTGGAGAACAGCACGACGCCGCCGCCGACCTCGCCCAGACGATTCACCGCCAGCGCCATGTCCTGCTTGTTGGTGCCGACGCAGATGATGTGGTGGGCGTCATGCGCCACGCTTGACGCCATGGCGCAGTCGCCCATGTAGCCGAAGCCGGAGACGAAGGCGTTGGTGACGCCGCCCGTGCCTTTGTGGCGCTCGACCAGCGCGATCTGGCAGACATCGTTGCGGCGATCCATGGCGACCAGCCCGTCCTCGACCGGCAGATCGGCCTCCAGTGCCCGCGTCGGCGCCTGGTTCTCGATGACGCCGATGACGCGCACCCGCACCTCGTTGGCGCCCTTGGGAGCGGCGATGTCGAAGTCGTGGGCCTTCAGTTTCTTGCCGAGCTTGACGGTGTTCTTCGCCGTCTTCGGATAATCATAGGCCGGAATGTCGATTTCGAGCTTGCCGCCCTTGGCCAGCCTGACGCCGCGTGCATAGACCTCGTCGATTGCCATTGCGGCGAGATCCGAGACGATCAGCAGGTCGGCCAGCCGCCCCGGCGCGATCGAGCCGATCTCGCGATCCAGTTTGAAATGCTGGGCTGTGTTGAGCGTCGCCATCTGGATCGCCGTCACCGGCTTCAACCCCTGTTGGATGGCGTGGCGCACCACGCGGTCCATATGGCCTTCATGAACCAGCGTGCCGGAATGGCTGTCGTCGGTGCACAGGATGAAGTTGCGCGGGTCGATCCCGCTCTCCGTCACCGCCTTGATCTGCGAGGCAACGTCGTACCAGGCCGAGCCCAGCCGCAGCATCGCCTTCATGCCCTGGCGCACACGGGCAATGGCGTCCTCGGCGCGCGTGCCCTCGTGGTCGTCTTCCGGGCCGCCGGCGACATAGCCATGGAACGGCAGGCCGAGATCGCGCGAGGCATAGTGGCCACCGACCGTCTTGCCTGCCTTGACCGTCGCGGCGATCTCGCCCGACATCACCGGATCGTTGGCGGCGACGCCGGGGAAATTCATCACTTCGCCAAGCCCGATGATGTTCTCCCAGGTCATCGCTTCCGCCACATCGGCGACCGTCAGTTCGGCGCCGGCATGTTCCAGCCCCGGCGCCGAAGGCACGCAAGACGGCATCTGCACATGCACGTTGATGGGCATCGCGACGGCCTCGTCATGCATCAGCCGCACGCCGGGCAGTCCCAGCACATTGGCGATCTCATGCGGGTCGATGAACATCGACGTGGTGCCGTGCGGAATGACAGCCCGACAGAACTCGGTCACCGTCACCATGCCGCTTTCGACATGCATGTGCGCGTCGCAGAGGCCGGGCACCAGATAGCGCCCGCCGGCGTCGACCACCTTGGTGCCCTGGCCGATGGCATGGCTGGCGTTCGGCCCGCAATAGGCGAAGCGCCCGCCGGCAATGGCGATGTCGGTGCCGGCGATGATCTCGCCCGAATGGACATTCACCCAGCGGCCGTTGCGGACGACCAGGTCGGCGGGCTTTCGCCCCATGGCGACATCGACCAGATGTGTCGCCATCTCGGTCCAGGGTTTGGGTTTTGCGGGCCTTGCGGGCTTGGCTTTCGTCATTGGCGATTCCTCGGTTGCGCCCAGTCTCGCAAATGTGGGCGGGCGCCGCCAGAGCCGTCGGTCCAACATCCGACGGCGGCCGGGCTTGTTGACTAATCTGGCCAAAACGCAATGCTATCCGCGGACCGAGCCGTAAGAGGGAAACATGACCCGTTTTTGGAAAGCGTTCGCCATCGTCGTCCTGTTCGCCGCGCCAACCACTTTTGCCGCCGCCGAGGAACGTTGGCAGACCTTGCCGGAGCCCGCGGCCATGCCCGAACCCGATCAGAGCGGATATGCGCCGGTGAACGGCATCCAGATGTACTACGCCGTTTTCGGCGCGGGCGACCCGGTGCTGCTCATCCATGGCGGCCTTGGCCACGCCGACATCTGGGCCAGCCAGGTGGCGACGCTTTCCAAAACGCACAAGGTGATCGTCGCCGACAGCCGTGGCCATGGTCGCTCCACCCGCACCGAGCAGCCTTACGGCTACGACTTGATGGCGTCGGATTATCTCGCGCTGCTCGACTACCTGAAGATCGACAAGACCGCGCTTGTCGGCTGGAGCGATGGCGGCATTATCGGCATCGACATCGCGCTGCATCATTCAGAGCGGCTGACCAGACTCTTTGCGCAAGCGGCCAACGTAACCACCGACGGTGTCGATCCGGGCGTGATGACCAACAAGACCTTTGCCGCCTACATCGACCGCTCCGGCCGCGACTACAAGAGGATGTCGAAAACGCCGGACCAGTATGACGCCTTCGTGGCGCAAATCAGCCATATGTGGGAGAGCGAGCCGGCGTGGACCAAGGAACAGCTCGCCAAGATCACCACGACGACGGCGATCGTTGCCGGCGACCATGATGAGGCGATCAAGCGCGAACACACCGAATACATAGCCTCCGCCATCCCAGGCGCGAAGCTGATCATCCTGCCCAACGCCAGTCATTTCGCCATGCTGCAAGCGCCGGATGAATATAGCCAGGCGGTGCTGGACTTCATCGACGCCAAATAGGGAGATTCTGTGCAGCAACAGGTGAATCACAACTGTTGAACAATGGGATTCCGTTTTGCGACGAAAACGGTTATCGTCCCGGCAGGATTTTCTGAACCGTCATTTCGGAGAACTCGATGCGTCGTTTGACGTTTGCCAGTACCGGCTTTCTTGTCCTCATGTGCGGGTCGGCGTTCGCGGCGGACATCGGTGCCGACGTGCCGATGACCGCGCCCGGCTTCGACTGGACGGGCTATTATGCCGGCCTGCAGGCTGGCTATGGCTGGGGCCAATCCGACATATCAGGAACAGAAGGCGCGCCGTTTTCCATCACGCCCGACATTGACGGCGGGTTCGTCGGCGGCCATGTCGCCGGCCTGTGGCAGTTCGACCAGGCGGTGCTCGGCGCCGAGGCCGAACTCAACTATTCCTCGATCGACGGCACGACGGAATCGGGCCTGGGAAGCACATTCGGCACCGACATCAAATGGTTCGGATCGGTCAACGCCAAGGCCGGCTACGCCGTGGATCGCCTGCTGGTCTACGGCATTGGCGGCGTCGCCTTTGCCGGCATCGAGACGTCGCAAGTCGCTGGTCCGGCGTTCGCCAGCACGCGCACGAATATCGGCTGGACCCTGGGCGCCGGCGTCGATTACGCGCTGACCGACAAGTTCGTCGTCGGCGCGCAATATCGCTACTATGATTTCGGCTCCGAGCACTACGACGTAGCGGAACCCTTTAACGATCGCGATCAGGACGTGAAGCTCAACACGGTCGGTATCAATTTGAGCTACAAGTTCTGAACCAGCCCACTGTTGTGGCGCTGCCGGCCACGACGGAGCTTGCGGAGCTATTTCAAAAGGAATTGGGGCGGCCGACGCTCCCAGTGGGCGGGGGAATGGGTTGGGCCTGGGAGACGCCGGCCTTGGCGGATCAAATCCGCCGCACAAACATCGTACCAATGCCCGCGGCGCCGAAAATTCCGTGATCGCGCCAGTATGGCCAAGCCGCCGGTCTGTTCGCACGTTCGGCCAAGGCCCAAGAACACGACTTGACGGCCTGTGTCTGGCGTCTGAAAAGGGCTGGCCTGCGGACGTGGCGGAATTGGTAGACGCAAGGGACTTAAAAAAGCGGGCCGACGCGACCTCAACAAAATCAAACACATAGCAAATTTGCGCTTCACAAAAGCTGCTGTTTGGTTGCGTCGGCGATTTCAACTATCCTTAGTTGAACGTTCAACTCTTTGTTTTTGCTGATTTGTTTAGCTGCATGGATGCGACTATCCCGCACAAGCGATTATTGCGTCAGGCAAGGGTCAATGTGGGAAATTTTGTGGGAAAAGCCAAGACATGGTGCGGGCGGCGGGACTTGAACCCGCACGGCCTAGGGCCTCCGGATTTTAAGTCCGGTGTGTATACCAATTTCACCACGCCCGCAGACGGTTACAGGTAGGCTGGTCTTCGCAGAAAGGCAATTCCGTCAGACCATCCCTTCACCTTCAATCACCGATGCTTTTATACGCCGACCTAAGTCGCTCCTGAACAGCCCGGTCACCAAAGGCGTATGCGATAAATGACGAAGCCATTACGCATCGGTACGGATAATTGAGGAAGTCTTCTAAAGTGGCATCGTATAGCCGCATCCCAAGTTCGATCCGGAGATGAAATTCTTTTCCATCGTAGGCATCCATGATGTGCTGCGAGTGGCCATGGATGTATCCTGAGTAGGTCTTAAAGATCGCGCTATCGACTTTTTTTGCGGTCGAAGGGTCTGTCGGTGAGATAACCCGAGCGTTGTATGCTTGTATCTTGTCGCGGCGAACCATCCCCCGCTTCTGGGTTGATTTCATCGGTTCGCCGGGAACATCAAACTCCTCCTCCCAAAAGTAGCGTAGATACTCATCGTGAATGTCTTCCTTGGGGTGTCCGAGGAGTGGTGCGGCCATGAACAGGATGTCGTCGTTCGCTTCATCAAGAAGCCTCTTCAGCGCACCGCATTCCATGACATTGCCGAGAGATAAGAGAACGCGAGCAGCATCGAGATTGCTGATAAGGCGAAAGAGCTTGAGCAGAAGAGCTTGCTGAATTGTTTGCTCCTTGTACCTCCATGAAAATCCTTTCGGATGTTCGACTTCTTGAGGTGCAGGCACGCTTTTTCGGAGCTGTTCGAAAGCCGACATCATCTCGCCTACGGCGAAGTCGGTGAGTGAGTTTGCGTCGTCCATCTTACCCATAGGACACCCCAAGAGCATGGAATGCCCCAGTTGTTTCAGATGTAGTTTCACAAAAAAATTTGGAAAGCGGTAGGTGCGTCTCCCCAGGGCTACGAACTCGGGTTAACGCGCTTTTGGGGTTGCGGCTGATCTGATTCCATTGGGTTCCCATGATTCGGAGCCCTGCCATGACCATTACCGCACGCGAAGGTTTCGAGAAGCCACGCCTGAAGGCGCTGTTGGAGCACCTTTCTGCAATCGAAGACCCGCGCGAACCGTGGCGGGTCGCACATCCCCTGCCCGAAGTGCTGTTTGTGGTCGTCTGCGGCACGATCTGCGACTGCGACGACTATGACGGCATCGCCGAATGGGCGGAGGCGCATCTCGATTTCCTGCGCCGCTATATGCCCTACCACCACGGCGTGCCAGGCGGGCGCTGGCTGACCATTCTGATGAACCGCATCAACCCGTCCCTGTTCTCGGCCGCTTTCAGTGCCTGGGTCCGCGAGACCTGGCCGGATAAGCCCGACTTCGTCGCCATCGACGGCAAGACCTCGCGCCGCAGCCACGACAGGAGCGCCGACAAGGCCCCACTGCACCTGGTCTCGGCCTTCGCCACCACCGCGCGCCTCGTACTTGGCCAGGAAGCCGTCACCGACAAGAGCAACGAGATCACCGCCATCCCCATCCTGCTGGAGCGACTGGGCAAGGATGACGGCCTCAAGGGCGCACTCGTCTCCATCGATGCCATCGCCACCAATGCCACCATCGCCACGGCAATCCGCGACGCCGGCGCCGACTACCTGCTCGCCGTCAAGGCCAACCAACCCACCATCAGGAGCGAGATCGAAGCCTATTTCGCCGACGCGCCCGCCGACAGACTCGATCACTCCACCGATCTCGGCAAGGCCCATGGCCGCATCGAGCAGCGCACCGTCACTGTCAGCGGCGAAACCGATTGGCTCTCCGGCACCCGCCGCTTCCCCGGCGAATTGCGCCTGCCCGCCGCCGCTTCGATCGTTCGCGTCGCCGCGCATGTCGAACTCAAGGATCGATGCCGTATCGAGACCAGATATTATATCTCCTCCGCAACGCTCAGCGCACAACAGGCCGCCAATGCCGTGCGCGGCCACTGGATGATCGAGAATGCCCTCCACTGGACGCTCGACGTCGTCTTCAAGGATGACCAGTCGCGCCTTCGTAAAGGGCATGGCGCAAACAACATGGCCATCGTCAGGCACTTCGCCATCAATCTCGTCCGAGCCGTAGCAGACAAGAAATCCATCAAACTCCGCCGCAAACGCGCCGGATGGGACACCAGATATCTCGAGACCCTGCTGGGAGGGCTTTGCCGTTTCGCGGTAGGGACGCAGGTTTCCCTGCGCCCCCCGCACAGATCCGAGCGAGCCCAATTCAGGCACTCGGCTCCTACCTTGGGTGGTTCTCCACGGCGAAGCGCTCGTCGGGCCACGGGTGAAGGATATGCGGGTTGGGAAGCCATGCGCCGGCCAGCTTCGTCATGCGGTCCCAGGTGAAGCCGTCTCGTTGGCTGCGTCGCCGAAGCGTGCGCCGCCACAGATCGGTCACATGGTGCCGGAACGCCGAGAGCGCCCGGCTGTTCGTTGGAACCGCGTAATAGGCGAAGTGGCCTGTCACTATCTGCCTCAGCCATTTCCCCTGTTCGGGGATCGGCCAATGCATGCGCTGCCGTAGCTCCTTCTTGATGTCCTTGAGCTTCGCTCTCACGCGGTCGCGTCGGGTCTTCCTTTTGAGGAGGAAGCGCCCTTGGCGCGATGTTCCGCAGATGAACGTAAACCCCAAGAACGTGAAGGTCTCCGGTTTGCTGAGCCCACGCCCCTTGCGGTCGACCGCCGCGAAGCGGCCGAACTCAATCAGGCGGGTCTTGTCCGGATGGAACGACAGCGCAAACTCCTCAAGCCTCGCGCGCATCGCATCGAGGAAACGACGAGCGTCGCCCTCGCGCTCGAAGCCGACGATTGCATCATCGGCATAGCGCACAATGATCATATCGCCGGTGGCCTCGCGCTGTCGCCAGCGCTGAGCCCAAAGGTCGAAGACATAGTGAAGGTAGATATTGGCCAGCAGCGGCGAAATCACCGACCCTTGACCCGTTCCCTGTCCTCTACAGTCACGATCCCATCTTCGAGAATGCCCGCCTTGAGCCATTTGCGGATCAGGCGGATGATGCGCTTGTCGCCGATCCTATGTTCAACGAAGCGAACCAGCCATTCCTGGCTGACCGCCCCGAAAAAGTTCTGGATGTCGGCGTCTAAAATCCAGTTCACCTTCCGCGTTCTGATTGCTACGCACAGTGCATCCAATGCATCATGCGGTCCTCTTCCGGGTCGGAACCCGTAGGAGAAGCCGCGGAAGTCGCCTTCATAGATGGCGTTGAGCACCATGACGGTTGCCCCTTGGACGATCTTGTCTTCCAGAGCTGCGATCGCCAGCGGCCGCTGCTTTCCATCCGCCTTCGGTATAAACGTCCGGCGAGCTGGTTGCGGTCGGTACGCACCCCGATGAACCCGTTCTTGCAGATCGTTGAGCCGAAGCTCGAGGTCTGCCTCGTAGTCCTGCCACGTCATGCCATCTACCCCGGGAGCGGCCTTGCGCCTGAGCGCATAGAACGCCGTCCGGAGCGTGTCGACATTGATATGGTGGAAGAGCGCGGTGAACCGATCCTTCTTCCTCAGCCTTGCGGCTTTCCGTACGCGGTCCAGCGACTGGGACATGCGAGCCCGGCTCTGTGTCCGGTGCATGTGTTGCTGTTCCGCGTTCCCCTTGGTCCCCGGCCTTGGCTCCACCGGCTCCGCCGCCGGTTGCCCGGCTTTGTTCGTCGGCTTCACAGCTACTATGCCGGAGTCAGACTTCTCTGGATCGTGCATCAGCGGCTACGGCTCCTCGCCTTCCCGTTGCGGACCATCCACCCCGTCTTGGGACGGATGGCCAATCCAGAGATCTCCCGGTTCCCGTACAAGGAGCTTCCGCACATGCCAGGGTCTCAGACCACGCCGGATCGTCCAAGCGCTCGCGAAATCGCGCCCGTCCGTTTTGCCTTCCGCCAGGTTAACGGCGTCGGCATCCGGGATCAGAATCCTTTCGTGGCTCAATGGCTGGCCTATACGCTCCCCTACCGACGCTTCGCCGACATCCTCGCGGAAGCCTGCGCACGGCTCGGGGCCGATGTGGATCGCTACTCCTTCATCGCAGTGGACTCTCACCACCTACTCCTTGCCGGTCTCCCGGCGCACTAACCTGGATTCGAAGCCCTGGGCGTCTCCCACATGTGGGAAATCGTGTGGGAGATTGGTACGAAATCCCCACCCACGTGGGATTTTTGTTGGGTCCTGACGCCGCAAGCCCTTGCAGCGCAAGGGGGTACTTAGCAACGCAAGAAACTTAAAATCCCTCGATCTCTGATCGTACGGGTTCGATTCCCGTCGTCCGCACCATATTGAAGTTATTACATATTTTTAAGTAGGCGGCACTGAAATCACATCCTGTTGTTTGGCTGTGTGGTCCGACATATGGTCCGACTTCGAACAAAGTCATCAACCGGAAATGTGTAGGTTTCCTTCGTGGAAATCGGTTTCGGCTTCTCCGCGCGAACTCTCTTTGGATGCCGGTCAAAAAACTTCGTTTATGGGATTTCGCTTGAAAATTGTTTGGTTTCAAGGACCTGCGCTGTTCGCATATGTACTGTGGCTTAACATATGTGTACTGTGGCTTAACATATTGAAATTGTTGTAGATTTTTCGCCTGAAAAGCATATGATCGTGCGTCAGTAAGTATCAACAGGGAGGAAGGGACGTCTCGTGGTGGTCACAAAATCGCCTATCGCCAAATTGTTCGAGGAACGGATCAGCCATCACGCATCGCGGGGTCTGCATGGCAGGGAAATCTTCGAAGCGCTTGCCATTGACGATGCTTTGCCCGGCCTGTTCGAGGCTGAGGATGTCGCCAACATCCTCGGGATCCAGACCGACAGTCTGAAGCGGCGCAGAAAGGATGGAGAACCGCCGGAATTTATTCGTGTTGGCGGACGGCTGGTCAAATATCCGAAGCCGGCGTTCTGCCTCATGTTGGCTGCCGGCTATCGCAGCGTAGCCGCCTAATAAGAGGCGCGCGGCATCGGATCGCCGGCCACTTTTCACAGCTTGAGCCACAACAGGACGAACGAAATTCGGCCCCGCCGCACGTGCTGCGGTGAGGCCGGGACTTTATCGAATTGCCGGCAGCTTGGCACTGCGCCGGCGGATCAGGTTGCCTTTTCAGGCTGTGAGCACGGCTCGAAGGTTACCTTCCGATTGAAGCGCAGGTCAACTGCCCGGCTCCTGACCGAGGAGGCGTCCGATGCCTGCACCGTTGCCGCTCACAGAGTTGCCGCCGTTTCGCCGCCGCATCGCCCTCCCTCACGGCTACGAGGTCGAGTTCGCCGTCGGCTCCTCCGGCCTGAGCCGCAAGTGGTATCCGACCCGCCCTGTCATCCGCTCAAACCGCGCCCGCCGCCGCCTCCTGTCTGCCTACCGGGAAGCGCGCGCCAATTTCCTGCGCGACGTCGCAACAGGGCTCGGCGGCACCGTTGTCGTGGCCGACACGGAGGGCGCAGTCGATGTCGTCGAGCCGGAGACGCGGCAATGATCGATTTCAAGCCGCCCGACACCGACGTGATGGAAGCTGTGCGGCTTGTGCGGTTTGCGCGCAATGCTCTGCACGCGGCAACGCTGAAGCTCGATGACGCCGGGTACACCTGCGCGGCGCTCGACGACCTCTACTGTGACTGTGCAGGCCTTGTCGCCGATTGGGCTGGGCGCAGGCCCCAACCCGTTCCCGAGCACATTGTCCGCGCGGCTGTCGAATATCGCCACCGGCACGGCAGGAGCTACTGATGACACGTGACGCCGACGAGGATTTCTGGGATCAAGACGAGTTGCAGCCGTGGGAGATTGAGAGCCCGCAAGGGGTGAGGCTTGAAGATTTCTTCGCTTACATGCCGCAACACCGCTTCATCTTCGCCCCGACCCGCGAGTTGTGGCCGGCATCAAGCGTAAACTCTCGTCTGCCGCCGATGATGGAGAATGGAGAGAAACTAAGCGCATCCGCATGGCTTGACCGCCACCAGCCGGTAGAGCAACTAACATGGTTTCCCGGCGAGCCGATGATCATCCGCGACAAGCTGGTCGCTGAAGGCGGGTTCATTGACCGCAGCGGCTCGACCATCTTCAATCTATACCGGCCACCCCGTTTACTGCCGGGGCGACCAGAGCTTGCGGGTCCGTGGCTCGATCACGTCCGTAGGGTCTACCCTGAAGACGCGGAGCACATAATCCGTTGGCTTGCGCACCGCGTGCAGAAGCCGGGGGAGAAGATCAATCATGCGCTGCTGCTCGGTGGCCCCCCCGGAATCGGCAAGGACACTCTTCTGCACCCGGTTGTCTATGCCGTTGGCGCGTGGAATTTCGCCGAGGTGTCACCGCCGCAATTGCTCGGTCGTTTCAATGGCTTTTTCAAAAGCGTCATCCTAAGGGTCAATGAGGCGCGCGACCTCGGCGAAATAGACCGCTATGCCTTCTATGAGCACTGCAAGCCGTTGACGGCGGCTCCGCCGGAGGTGCTGCGCTGCGATGAGAAGAACATTCGTGAGCATAGCGTCCTGAATGTCGTCGGCGTCATCATTACGTCGAACTATCTGACTGACGGATGTTATCTGCCCCCTGATGACCGACGGCACTATGTCGCCTGGTCCAAACTGCCTGCCGCTGGCGAGCCGGGAGCGCTCGACAGCGACTACTTCCAGAGGCTCTATCGTTGGTACGACGAGGGCAGCGGCAACCGGCATGTGGCTGCCTACCTGAGGGAATTTGGTCTATCTGACTTCAATGCCAAGGCACCACCGCCGAAGACTGCCGCATTCTGGGAAATCGTTGACGCAAACCGTAGCTCAGGAGAGAGCGAATTTTCGGACGCCATCGACAAGATGACCGAAGGCAATGGGGGAAGGCCGCCGATCGCCTTCAGTACCGACAAGCTTACCGCGCACCTGCCGGAGCCGCTCGCTACATGGGTGCGAGACCAGAAGAATCGGCGGATTGTCCCGGTAATTCTCGAAAAGATCGGATACGTGCGGGTGCAGAACCCGCACACCGATAATCACCTATGGAAAATCAATCAGCGCAGGCAGGTCGTGTACGGTCTCCGATCCCTGTCGGAAAGAGCCCGGCTTGATGCGGCAATGGATCTCTACAGCAGCGGCGAAGCCTAGCACTGTTGGCACTGGTGGCACTGGTTCTCCAACTCGCGTGTTTTGTATGCGGCGGTACAAATCCGCTGAGATGACAGATCACTGCCACCAGTGCCAGCACTGTCGGATGAGCCGACCCCTTGGAACCCTGCCGACAAGGCCGAGGCGTTGGCCTCCTACGCCCGGCAGGCCGACGACGACACACTGCTGGATTACGCCATGCGGGTGAAGGCGCGGGCGGTCAGGCGGGCCGGTGAACTGCTCAAGGAGTTCGACGCCAGACCGGCCAACGCGGCAAAACAAAGTAACGGCGACGGCACTTTGATTTCCCAGCGTGATGCCGCCGAAGAGGCGGGCATGTCGAAACGCCAACAGGTCACCGCCGTGCGGGTCGCCAACGTGCCGAAGGCCGAGTTCGAGGCGGCAATCGGTGGCAACCATCCGGCAACCCGCCTGTGGCCATCACTAGACGCGCCGCACGTCCCGGATGACCTCTTGATGCATCTGTTCGCCCGCCTGAATAGCCCATTGGCCGAGGCTTCCGACAAAAGGGTTTGTCCGGTTTTATCCGTCTTGCACGCCCGACTACGACAGGTCTTGATAGGCGAACCTAGGAGGAGAGGAAGCTAGGAGGAGGACAGACCATGCCGGAGATCACCACCTCGTCCCTCATGCCGGTCAGCGGGCCGCCCACTGGCTCGCAAAGCAGCCGGTCGGAAGCGTGCCAAATACCTTGCCGACCCTGATGGAGCAGTTCAAGCTCTCGGCGCCGGACGCCATGCGAGCTATCAAGCGCGCCCATGTGTTGCGCGCCGCCTCGGCGCGCAGGCCAGCGCCTTAATGCGACGGGGCGCCAAGACCGTGGCGACAGCCGCGCCGTTGAAGTAAGCTTTCGACCGCAAGAGGAGGTGCACATGCCGTCCGATCAGGAACTCTTCGCGAAAGGGTTAGCGGCCTACCAAAAGGTCGTGAGCTTGAATTACATGGCGCACAAGGAGGTCTATGACATCCTGCGGCAGGTTCTGTTGACCGAAGCTCCTGATCAGTTCGTGTTTCTAGACGTCGCCTGCGGCACCGCCACTGCCTCGGCAGAGGCACTGAAGGGCTCCAATGTCGGGCGCTACATTGGGATCGACATTTCACAGCCATCGCTCGACGTGGCCCGGAAAGCGCTAAGCGACCTACGCTGTCCGGTTGACCTCCGCTGTCAGGATTTCGTTGACGCGTTCGACGCGTGGGACGAACCTGTCGATGTCGTGTGGATTGGCCAGTCCCTTCACCATCTCCGTTACCCAAGTGAAAAGCAGGCCTTGATGCAGCGGGTTCGATCTGTGCTGCCGTGCACCGGGCTGCTCCTGATCTGGGAGCCAACCTGTCTTGAGGGCGAGGACCGCGAAGGGTGGTTTGAACGCTTCGAGCTTTTGCGCCCGGAATGGTCGATGGTTACTGACGAGGAATTTGCTGCCTTTGATAGCCACTGTCGCGCGTCGGATTATGCCGAGACTTCGGCGACATGGATGGCAATGGGGCGCGAGGCAGGTTTCGAGCGGGTAGACGAGCTTCTGACGGTACCGAACCAGTTGGCACGGGTTTATCGATACAGCCACTGACAACGCGGCGAGGGCACCGCCGGTGTTAATCGCTGTGGCGTCAGTCGGGTGACTGCGGTATTCTGACACCACCATGCCGAACTCCAAACTGAACATAAGGCACGAGCGTTTCTGCCACGCCCTTGCCGAGGGCCTCCCCCAGTCCCGCGCCTATATCGAGGCTGGCTATGCGGCGCGCGGCAATGCGGCTGAGGTGGAGGCCTCGAAGATGGTCAGGTTGCCTAAGGTTGCCGCCCGTGTTGCCGAGCTACAGGGCAAAGCAGCAGAGCGGGCCGTCGTCACCATCGAAACCATCGCTCGCCAACTCGATGAGGATCGCCAGCTTGCGCTTCGGGAGAAGCAGGCTAGTGCAGCGGTGGCCGCCACCATGGCATTGGCCAAAATCTACGGGCTTGTCATAGACAAGCAGCAAATCGAGCAGACCGTCAGGAAACCGATGCGCGAGCCGAGCCAGGTCAAGCAGATGACTTTGGAGCAGTGGCAGCGCCGCTTTGCGCCGAAGCTGACAGAGCAGCAGCCCGACGACGGCAACGACGCCGCCGAACCGGAGAAGGCGGAGCCGGAGCGCGAGGTTGGGATCATCGACGCCATCCGGCAGCACAAGGCGAACAGACGGGCGAAGTCGGGTTCGACCTAAGTTGCTTGGACATCGTCGAGAACGCCCCGCAAAGGCACCTCGCGCGGCCATAGACGCCCGCTCGGGGCCGGGCGGAGTTCCGAACCTCTCGAAGGGCTTAGCGCCGCTCCAAAGGCTACCCGGCAGGGTCAACGTCACTGCCCGCTGAGTCCCAGTTGCGACCTTTCTTCCGACCCCGACGACACCTTGTAAAGTTTACATACGAGCGTATACAGTCCTTACAATCATGCAAGGATGTCGCCCATGAAGCCCGCAATCGCCTATCTTCGCGTCTCGACCGACCGTCAGGGCAAGAGCGGCCTCGGCCTCGATGCCCAGCGCCAGTCAATCGCCCGCTTCGTCGAGGCCGAGGGGTTCGAGGTCGTCGGCGAGTTCGTCGACGTCGAAACCGGCAAGGGAGCCGATGCGCTCGCCAAACGGCCACGGCTTTCGGCAGCGTTGGCGGCAGCCAAGCGCAACGGCGGTTGCCCGGTGGTGGTCGCCAAACTGGACCGGCTTTCGCGCGATGTGGCGTTTATCAGCGACCTGATGTCGAAGAAGGTGCCGTTCATCGTCGCCGAGCTTGGCCCCAAGGTCGAAACTTTCATGTTGCACATCTATGCGGCGGTCGCCGAGCAGGAGCGCGCGGTGATCAGCCGGCGCACGAAGGAGGCTCTGGCGGCGGCCAGGGCGCGCGGCACCGTGCTCGGCAGCCCCGACCTTGCCCTCGCTCGGCAAAGGTCGCGGGAGGTTCGCGGGATACAAGCCGACGCCTTCGCGGCCAATATCCTGCCGATCATCCACGACATCCAAGCGAGCGGGGTCAAATCCCTGAGGCAGATCGCGGTGGCGCTCAATGCGCGCGGTATCGCTTCGGCGCGCGGTGGAACGTGGACAGCTGTTCAGGTGACGGACATCATCAATCGCGATGCTCGTTTGAAGTCCAATCCGCATCAGCCAGCTGCTGCTGAGCCGCAAGATGGGGCCGAGCCGGGATCGCGGACACCACTCGGCTCGCGCTGGTAGCAGAGGTCAGGACAACTGAACCGAAAAGCCAATGCCCGGAAGCCCGGAATGGATCGAACAGCTGGACCAGCAGGACATCGCCGACTTTGCCGCCATCCATGGCGAAGAGATCATGGCAAAGGCCGGGCGCGAGCGCGACGCCGATGGCAACTGGAGCGAGGAAGACCTCGCTTGGCTGTGGAAGGTCGGTGCCGAGCGCATCAGCGCTTCCTCCCAAGGTAATTCATGTTGTCCAACCACTGCTGATTGGCACGCTGGGCGACGGTCTGCCTCTCGAACGAATATTCGTTGATTGGGCCGGGCTCGTTCGGCGGCGCGTCGTGAACACGCCGTGGCACCACGCCCCGGTTCATCGGCAGGCGGGGGTGGGGGTGGCTGCAGGGGCCCCTATCCCGGCGCACGGGCCGCGTCTCGGAAACCATCATGACCGGGAAAATCGTGCCGGCTGGATGTCGGCCCGTGATTGCCATGCGCTGCGACATTTTAGCGTTCACATTGTTACACTCTTGTAACTTTACGTGAGACCTGCAATGTGCCGCCCGGCTTCGAAAAGCACCGATAGCCAGCATCTCCACGCTGAGAATTTAGCCGAAATCGGCTTTGGCCGGTCGCGCGGCCTTGCAACCGCGCCTGACGATGGCTGCTCACTAAAACCGGGACAATCCTAATGAAATTACGCCTGACTATCGCCGCGCTTGCGGCAAGCCTTGCAATCACCGGCTGCATGTCAACGGAAGAACTCGCCGCTCGCAATGATCAAATCTGCCGCAGCTACGGCGCTCGGCCCGGCACAGATGCCTATGTCAATTGCCGCGTCGGGCAAGACCAGAGGCGGGTCATGGAGGAGCAAGCTTCGGCGCAACGGCAGATGGCATCTCAGCAGGCATACTGGAATACGGTCACCGCAATGCAGCGGGCCGGCACGACCTTCACCTACTAAGCCCGCCGCTCAATGCTCATAGAAGCGTTCTGTGCCAAGGCACGGATTGGGCAGCTGCGCGCTGTTAATGGATCTTGAAACCGGCGTTGACGAGTATAGCGTCGAAGAAGGCTGGCGAGCCTCTTCGGGCCATGTAGCCGATCCCGTGGCAGGGCCAATGATCGAGGAGAAATCGCAGCAAACGAAGCCCGCGAATACGTTGTCGAAGCCGCTGGCGGCTTCAGACCGCTGACATCGATGCAGCAAGCGCGGAAGGCATGGACGTCCCAAGCATCGCGTGACGGGCCCAACATAATCGACCCCTGCCCGGCCTCCGGCCCAACCCCCTGGACGATCACGGCCCGCCCTTGCTCCAGTCCTGCAGGTCTTCAGGCAGTTCGCCCTCGTCCCACTCATCGGGCAGGTCGAGGCCTGCCCACATAAGGTGGTTCATGGCTCAGTTATTCTTCTCCGGCGGGATCAGCTGGTCGACGCGCGCCCAGCCATCAAGCTGGCGCTGGAGGCAATCTGCTTCCTTGCTGTAGTCGGGCACGTTGCCATCGACACCGCCGGCTTGCCCATAGCACCACATCAGGATCGGCATCCGCTTCTCGACTGGCACGTTCTTCCAGTTGTCCTCCCGAACTTTATTGACCCAAAGTCTGTAGGCCTGCTTTTTGGCCGCCTCCTCGGCGGCGGCTCTGGCAGAGGCCTCATCAGCGGCCTGCTGGACCTTAGCTCTGGCGGCGTCTATGGCGGCCTGCTGGGCGGCGGTCAGGGGCGCGGCCTTGTCGGCAGCGAGGGACTTCATCAGCTTGTCGACGCTGAACTGCGGTGGCACCGGCTCCTCGGCGTGGGCGCTGGCGATAGCGCCAGCGAGCAGCAGGATGGCAAGAACAGTTTTCATGGGGGTCAGTCCTCCTCGTTGTGGGTGGTTTCGTAGTCATCGTTGAGATCGACCTCTCCTCGACTGGGCCGGCTCCTCAACATCGTCCTCATCGGCATAAAACAAATATGCGCAAAACGTCGAGATAGCCCGACGGTCCAGCGCGCCGGGGCAGTCCGGCACCATCAGCCCGATGGGGGGTGGGTGTGGCTGCTCGATTTCAGAGCCCCCAGTCTTCCACCCATGAGGAGAAGGCTTGCCGACGTGCAATCGCTTTGGTAGACCAATCCCTGCATCCAGAGAGGGCCCCGGCCCCGCCAACCAGCTTTGACCGGCAACGGTGGTGAAGACGATGTGGCCCTCAATGGGCAACAGTAGGTCTCAGCCCTCCAGATGCACGTGTGAACTCTGGGGGTTCTTATGCTCTCAAGGCGAGGTTTTCTGATTGGCGCGGGCGGCCTGCTCACAGCGGCATTCGTCAAGCACGCGCGAGCGTTCGTTGGTAGAACTGGCCAGCCCCTGCTCGCGTCCCCGGCGCAGGTCGCCGAGACCATGTGCTGGTATGACAGTGGCGAGCAGGGCTACCTGCTGACTGTCGGTCAATGGACCTTCTGCCCCTCGCCGCCAACATGGCGGGAGTTCTTTATCAGCGAGGGCATCGCACACGAGGCTGAGGTCGAACACAGCGCCATTTGGGAGGAACACGGGGTCGACCCCGGGGATTACGACTACGACGTCGACGGATTTTTCTGGGAGACCTGGTTCGATCTTGAGACGGGTCCGACTGGCAAAGCCTACCGCCTGCTGAAGAAGCTGGACCTAGGCCCAAAGCTCGGGCGCAGGAGCGATGAGCCGCATCTGGTGTTCTGCGAGGGTGACGTCGCCAACGACGACAGCCGGTGGGTCGATGCAAGGGACCAACTCACGCTATCCCTCCTGCAGGTCGGCTGATCGATCTGAAGCTTCCCATCCGCATTACGGAAGGAATTTGAGGGGGCGACATGATAGACGACGAACCGACGCCGACAGCCAGCGCGCGGAGCCCGGGATCATACCTTACACGTGCCGGTACTGCGGCTGGATCACCACGGTGCCAAGCGAGGCCGAGGCACGTCTCTGTATGCGGTGTGTTCGTTTCGAGGGTGACGTGCATCCGGCGATGACCGGAGCGCGGATTGCGGCACACAACGCCCGCATCATGGGCATGATCAAGAAAAAGGACCAAGGCTAGGGCGATCCTGCATAGTGCGTAACATACCTGATCGCCCCGGGGCGGTTGCCCGAAGACGGGGCCGGGGCACGATGTGGGGCCTCCATAATCCGCACGTTTTCGCTTTTTTAAAGCTTTTTGGGAGATTGGCCGCAAGGCTACCGAGGCCGCACTCTTCACCTGTATTGGCATCCGAAGCGGCAGAAATATCCACTTAGGCGTGCCCCGATTGACAGGCCAATCAGAAATGGATGGCGGGACAATTTCCCAAATTCGGCGCTAACGACAGGCCTGAGCCTGTCCACTATAGCTTGTGTTTGCCGCCGGTTTCGCGGGCAAAGGCCGCCACCGAAATGGTAGGCACCGAAGGGATAATCAAAATGAGAAAAATCCTGATCGCCGCACTGTCGATACTTATCCCCGGCTTACACCAAACGGGCCTTTCGTTCGCTACTTGCCTGCCAGCAGAGCATGGACAAGGCCAGCATTGGCTCAGCCGATCAATCCGTCTCATACTAAGATTTCACCGGCAGCTAATCTCGCTGAATTAATACACACGCGGTCTTAGCGACCGCACAAGGGGAAAATACTGATGGCCGTGAAGCACAGCCTCGACTGGAACGGTACCCAGAACATCGTCGTCATTGACAACACCGCTAACGGCGGCCACGTCGAGATGACGCTGGCGGAGTTCGTGAAGCTCGCCGACAAGGTCATCACCAAGACGTTCGAGCCGACCAACCCCGGCTACCGTAAGTCGTTCCGGCTGCTTCCTGCTCTTGCTGCGGCCAGATAGGTGCAGCGGGCCCGCTCCCGGTGCTGACGGTCGACTTCAGCCGCCTGCACCGTCACCTCCCCGCTGCTGAGTGAGGAACAGGCCTGCCACATGACTTACGTCCCGCAGAAACCCACCTCGATGCGCGATGTCGCCGGCTACACGCTAATGCAGCGCGCCCGCGCCACCAACACCAAACGCCCCGGCGGTCGCGATCCACGCGTCGAAATCTGGCACCACGCCTCCGACACGCTGAAGCACGTCGCGCCCAGCTGGATGGCGGCCATCGACTGGGCGAATGCCAATCGGGCAATCCCGAAGCTGACGAAGGTCTGGCCGCATCGCGAGCATGGCTAGCAGCGAGACGAAACCACAATGCTGCGGACACCGCTCGGCTCGCGCTGGTAGCCGGTACGGCAGCTGGACGACCCCGACCTGGCCCGCAGGGGTTTGCCCGAAGGCCGGGGGTGGGTCGAATGTGGGGCCCCTCTTTCCCGCACATTTTCGGATGTTGGGGGTTTATCGACATCCTGATGGGAAGGCCGAGGCTGATGAACGACGTTTTCAAGGAAGTGGCCGCGTTGGTCGACAATTTTGATCGGCGACTGAAGCGCATCGAAAATGATATCGCGCGACTTCTAGAGATCATCGAGCAAATGAAGAAGCCAGCCCCTGATCTTCGTGAACCCGAGAAACTTACCTATAGGCTTTCAGACGTTACCGAGATTACGGGTATCTCTAGGTCAATGCTCTATAAATTGTTTAGCGAAGGCAAACTGCATGCGAGCAAATCGGGAAGGCGCACCTTAATCCTTGCGACCGAGTTGGAGCGGTACTTGCGGGAGGTGTCCTGATCAACGGTGGCCAACGGAGCAACTGCCTCGGCTCATCGGCAAGCTTTGGACCAATTTCCCTGAACTCGCCATCTCCAGAACGCCCAACTTAATGGCTCAGGGCGTTTATGTGCCCACTTCACCACACCTTCTGGGTTCCAATGGCCAACTGACCGCATTGTCAGCAGATAGCATCTGACCATCTCTGCGGCCTGCCACGGCGATGTTATGGTCGGCAGGATCGGCAGCCAGGAGGACATAATCCATGCCCGCGATCACCCGCCGTACTCTTCTCGCGCTGACCGGCGCGGCGGTTGCCGTCGACCCGGTGTCCGCTGAGGTAAGGGTCTCGCCTAAGCTGCAGGCACTGATCGCGGCGCACGAGGCGGCCTATGCAGCATTCCACCGCATTGTTAATCGAGCGGCGAGCAGCAGGGATGACCGCGCTAGAGCTGACCGGAACGAACAGGTGGCGCTGCTGGCCATCTGTGGCCAGCAATCAGCCGAGGCAACCGCCGGGCCAAGGCCGAGTACCTGTTGGCCGTTGAGGACGGGGTGAACTCGACCTGGAAGAGCACATGCAGGCCATCCTGCACTCGATGATGCGGGGCTGAAGGCGCGGGGGATCAGGCGAGCCGGTGAATAGCTGAAGGAGTTCGACGCCAGAGGTCACCGAAAAAATAACGGCGACGGCACTTCTTCCCAGTGGCAGGCCGCGAGGAGGCGGGCATGTCGAAGGATCAGCAGGTTCAGGCGGTGCGGGTCGCCAACATCCCGACAGCCGAGTTTGAGGAGGTGGTCGACGGTCCATCGGCGCCGACCATCACCAAGCTGGCCGAGGGTGGTGAGGCACCCGCACCACCCAGCGCGGCATCGAGAACAACCACCATCCCCTGACCCATCCGCTCAGCACCGCTGCCCGAGACCTATCAGGAGGTGCGCAAGGCGCTCGCCCGGTGCGTCCGCGTCGACGAGTGCAGGCATTGGTCGGCGAAGGCGCAGGCGCTGGCCTCCTATGCCCGGCAGATGAATGACGAGAGCTTGTTTCGGGCGGCGCGGCGCATTCAGGACCGGGCAATGATCCGGTCGGGTGAACTGCTGGCCGAGATCGAGGCGGAGAACGGCAAGCGAACAGACCTCGAACCTATTTCCACGAAGGAAACAGGTTCACCCCGCCAACAAGCCGCGAAGGAAGCCGGGTTCAGCCCGAAGCAGGCCGCCGATGCCATTGCCGCCGCCAGGGTGCTAGCCGACGAGGCTGACGCACTGATCGAGAGCGACGATCTGCCGACCGCTTCAAGGCCACCTCGAGTTGGCACGCACGTCCCCAAGACGGGCGGGCGGTTTGCCCGAAGGCCGGGGGGTGGGTCCGAAGCGAGCCGGGAACCGTTCTGCCTATTTCTCGTCTACGATGACCAGTTCTCCTGAGACTATTTTGTCTCTGACTAGCTTAAATTTTGCAGTGAACTGTTCGCCAGAATGGGGGCTGCGTACGATAACTCGACTATTCCGGCCAAGTTTTCTGGGGTTGGTTTGGGGCAGTACTGTTGCCCGAGGAGTTTGCAATATCGTCTCTCGCAAAACCTGCTGCGCCATCTCAGTAGCCGATTTAATCAAATTCCCGAATTGGGACCCGCTCTCATCCAGCATAGCGCTATGCTCAGCTACGATCGACGTCAGGTACTGGGCGGCTCGCCTTGATCTTGGTCTATCACCAATCTGGCGAGCAGCATTCATATCTTGATATGCCGCGACAAAACCAACAATCGCCCGGTCGGGCGTCACGGTACCCAAGCCAGCACGGATTGCATCCATAATCTCGAACGCCTTTCCAGATTTGTTGCCGGCTACGAGCGCCTGCGCTTGTGTCAGTAGGAACAAAAGGTCTTCATCGGGCAGAAATTGGTCCGAATGTGCTACCCTAAGTGCCAGCGCCATAAATTCCCTTAGCGCCCGCGAACGGAAATGGACCGGTCCGGACTGAGATATTGTGCGAAGTGACTCGAGACGATCATTTAATATTATGGCTTCGTCAGCGTGAACCTTTCTCCAAATGAATGTTGTAAGCCCAGAATGAAGGTCTTCCGGCAACAATTTGATCAAATCCAGAGAAATTCTAACAGAATTAGGCCTCGATCTGTCTATATTAAAACTAGATTTTATAATACGCTCTATCAAATCATCGCGTCCTACCCCCCCAAGCAAAGACATTAGTTCACCAATTCTAACGTCGCTCGAATCTAGGTCTGAGAACGTGTTTATTCTCTTGTCTTTTGTCTCCGCTATGATATCTACTGCTTTCTCCAACAAGAATATATCTTTTGGCTCCTGCCCAAACCTGAACATACGCCCAAGAATTGCCGGTTGCTGTTCTTTTGGGGCTACCGACAGCGCGGTCTTTAGATTTCGTAAGGCCGATACGGTATTTCCTTCGCGGGCCTCGATGGTGGCAAGTGAATATAGGATTGCCGCAAAAATGCGGGTTTCGTCGTCGTCGCCTAACGGCGGCTCACTCGCAATACCGTTGCCAAGTTTGCGCCCTTCCTCCCGACTTTCAGCAGTGTCCTCTGCAGCGAGCGCCGCTATCAAACCGGCCTTTGCAACGTTGGCCGACTTGGTTTCACTGCGTACGACCATGCGGTAGGCTGAGATAGCGGAAATCCTGTCTCCGGAGCGTGCGAGCGCCGTCGCGTAGTGATAAAGCGCTGCCATCGACCGTTCCGCCTCAGATGGACGATCCACAAGGTTCTGAAATTCTAATACAGCTTCGTCGTGCCTGTTAAGGTAGAGCAAGGAGAGTGCTAACTGATACTGGCTGTCGTAAGGCAGTGTGTCGGCGGCCTCGTCCTTGAACGAAGAGATTAATCTGACGGTTTCTGCATAGGCGCCGAGTCGGAATTGATCAGCGGCGACCCTGAGTGGGCCTCTTTCGCGCGCGGCAATTGTTGAGAGCCACTCATCAGACAAAGCCGCGTCTATGATCGGATTCTTTATTACCGGGCGGCCAGCTAAATCATAAGTAGTTATTCCCGATAGATAAAGGGCCGATCTAGTTTTCGGATCGATGTCCTCGACGTTACCCCACCTGATTGAACCTATCGCAGCCCTTACACTGCTGTCTGATTCAGCAAGCACCCTTATGTGGTCAACCGGAGCTCTGTCAAATTGTCGCAGATAAAGCTTTTCTACTACATTGCTCACGTCTTCGACGCTCACTTCGACCTGTCCAAGCCCTATGTCTTCCAGCTCCGAAGTGACATCCCAGGTCATCCTCGGATTGCCGCTCGTAACACGAAAGACTTCTTCAATAACGGAGGAGGTAAAGGCGCACCCGGCGTTGGCCATAAATTTCACAATTTCGCTTTGTGAAAAATCCTTCAAATAAATCTTCTCGCCAATGTTAAAAGGTGAGATACTCCGATCCTTTATAAGCTCCGACGGTTCTGCAACTCCGGCGAGAATATAGGTCAATCTTTCATATTCCGAGTAATTTACCCTAGAAAAATACATGCTACGGATTTGAGAGAAAAGACGATCTGAATACGATGTAGAAACAACTGAATCGATCTCGTCGAATATTATAATCAATTTTCTCGGAAATATCTCCCGCAGAATCTCCAGAAGACTTAGTTCATACTCGCGATGTGGCTCAGCTATCCCCATCTTCCTGATGGCTATAATCGAATTTCTGGTTGCGTTTTGCCACGCGCCCTTTCCGTTAACAATCGAGTCTATCAGGTGACGAAAAAAGGATGATACGTCATCGATCCTAACCGACAGGTCAAAGTATGGGACAACGTCCCCCTCGGCCTCTCGCTTCTTCTTGATGTGCAAGAGGAGATTGGTCTTTCCCATTTGCCGCGCTTCCAGCACATATGGCGGACGCGCCATTGCCAGAACAGTAGATTCCAATTGACGGTCAGCTTCTCGGTCGACGTACAAATGATCAGGAATAATCGCTGACGGACGAAGCTTCTTCAAAACTTGTCCTCCGCTTCCAGTCGCCTAACTCGATCAGGTAGGCTCTCGCCTGTGTCTCTTCGATCGCGCAGGTCACGTAACACATGTTTTACAAATCTCGGCATCCCGTTCGCCGATCGGATGACGCTTTCGTCGTCCTGTGCGCTGAGCGAAATTCCGGTAGGTGGCTTTATCAAGCTCAGCAACCCGCCGACCTCATCTACTTTCCACCGGTTGGCTCTGACGAAGCTGATCCGCTCCCTCACCTTGCTATATCCTGTCGGAATAACCTTGTCAGGGTTGGCTATCGACGTGAAGACAAATCTAACTTGACCACTGAGGGTGTCATCCGAATCAAAATGAGACGTTATATTAACAGCCCCTACAATGAAATCTAATAGCCTACTATCTGTCACAGGTATTTCTTCGACCAAGAAGCATCTCACAGCCACGTTTGAGTTTGAGATTGCGGATTTAAGATCCCAAATCAACGTAGGTATGTCATCGGAGCTTCTGGCGTAGGTTCCTGTCTCCAACGCGATCGCTTCACGAAGAAAAGCCGAAGTCGGGTTTGTGTCTGGTGACAAATAACCACTTAGCATAATATGCTGCAGCTTCCACCCAGAGCGGATCACCATCCGTCTTACAAGGGAAGTCTTACCCACCCCGCTATCACCAGAGATCCAAACGGGAGCACCAAGAGTGGCCCGCAATATATAGTCGTCGTCAGGCCGTTGTAAATAATACTGTTCGTCACTCAGGTGATATATGTCAAATAGCGGATCGGCGATTCGTGCAACCGAATTTCCGTTACTTTTTATAGAAGGAGAGGTTGGCCCCGCTGTGATAAAATTCCTAATAATCTTGTAAGATATGTCGTCATAATTTGATGGCCTAACTATTGAGAAGTGGTCGCACGATGGGATCAGGCTGTGCTTCGGACCGATTAGGGTGGGTAGGGCGCTTTCTGGATACACTACTGCATCCGCCCCGCCGGCTGCGTAATGAATCTCCATTCTTTCGTCGATCTTTAGTAGCTTCCAATCTTCGTTTAGCGAGGCTAACGCGTCGGCATCCGGACTTAGCTGCTTCAAATGACGATTATGCGGACTTAGGAGTTGACCAATGCCGGCCATATCCGAACCGCCGGATGGAGAGGCTAAAAGAAGGGCCTCAATGGCGGGGAGCTCGTTGCCTGCCTTTACTTGGTCCACGATGTACTTGCGTACGACAATTCCGCCCAAGCTATGAGCGACGATCTTAATGCGAGAACGATCAGCGTGGCTTGTTTGAATTGTCGTGCGAAGGCCTGCCGCCAGTTCGGTGATATTGGCGGTGCGTCTAAGGAAGCTGGGAAAATACGTTGATGGAAATTCAAAGGCGTCGATATCCCAGTTGTCTAGATTTTGGTCTCTTTTAACGAGTTCGAAAAGAGGCCCCCAAGTCGTTTTGGGACTTCCAAAAAGCCCGTGGACAAATAGGATCAGGTCGCGATTTTCCGCTGGCGTACTGCGCATTACTGCCGGCGGTTTCGCAAAGCCAAGCCATTTTATCATTTGACCCCACCCCAGGTGCGCAAAGGCTATTCTGCGCTCTGTAAGAATTCAACTCGAAGTTGATGGACTTATAGAGATTCGTGCGAGGATGAAAGTACGCCGGGCTTGCACCCGCGGAGGGTTGCACGACTTGTCTGTTAAGCCGAACGGCCATCCCTTTATCGTGATTTTGCAAGCACGTCGGGGTCGGGTCGATTCCAGCTTAGACCCCTGTGATCATCGGCCAGCCCCAACCCAGCTGGGAGCGGCAAATTTAATGCTTCGCCGTAGGGCTTTGCCTATGGAAGTGTTGCTCGACGAGTCAGATGGGCTAGGGTCCTGACGTCCAAGGCGTGGCTGGAAGCCAATTAAGGCCGTCTGAGTGCGGATTTCCTTGATTGCTAATGGCGGCTCCACAGATGGCCGAAGGCGTTTGTTTGGCCTCGCACACGGCACGCCAAATGGCCGGGCCGGCACGGTTCATGGCAGTTTTTGCAGCGGCGCGGCTGGCTTGCCGAGAACGTTCATTGCATCTGCGGCTTTCTGTGCACCTTGGCGACCGAGCGCCTCGGCTCTTGAAACATAACGATTGGGCATTGCGAGCCCTTTCCACCCGTAAGCCTGTCGCAATTCGAGCAGATCGGCACCGTTGACCGCCGACCACGTTGCCGAGCTATGGCGCAAGACATGCGGCGTGATCCGGTTAATCTCAGCTTCGGCGCAGAGTGCGTCGAGCACGGCGCGAATGCGCTTGTAGGCCATAGGGAACCGCCCGGCACGACCACTAAACACAAACCCAATCCGGTGTTTTTGCCGATCGATGATAGTCGCGGCATCGGTCGAAAGCTGGCGTGCCTGAAAACCGGTTTTCGTCTGGATGTGCGCCGTCAGCCGGGGGAGTTCCACCTCTTCCCATCGCAACAAGCGGGCTTCGGAAACCCGCCAGCCGGAAATGAGCAGGAAGCGGATGAGATCAATCATCGCGTCGTCAGCGGCGCGTTTTTGCAGCACGGCGAGGAACTTGGGTAGGTCTATTTCATCAAGCCATGCTTCGCGCGGCTTTTCCTTGTTGCGCTTGATGCCGACAACGGGGTTGCCGACGCACCAGGCTTTCGCCTTCGCATAATTCATCATGACCGACAGGACAGCCAGCGAGCGGTTAGCGTCGGTCGGGTTGCGCCGTTTCTTGCGTTTGAAGTCCGACACCAGATCGGGCGTGACGGTTGCGATCTTCACGCCCTTGAAAAAGGGCGTCAGATTGCGCCGGATGCGGCCACGGTAGTCTTTTTGCGTGCTGGGTGCCTTCTCTTCGATATGGTCGGTGTCAAAGGCCGTGACCAATGTTTCCCAATTCGGCGCATTTTGTCGGGCTCGACGGATTGCTTTTGGATCGTCACCAGTGCTGACGGCTTTCAAGATGGCGATTGCCTCACAACGTGCGTCTTCGACGGTGAAGATATTCACATCACCAATCACGATGACCTTTCGACCGCTGTTGCCAATGCCCTTGTGTTCAACTTGATAGGTTTTGGTAAGCCCACCACCTGCCATCCGGCGAATGCGTAGCTGGAAGCCGGTAAGCTTCCGGTCGCGGAAGATTGCATTGTTGCGCCCATCGGGAAGACCGGTGCGGCGAACGAAATCGTCGCTGATGAGGGGAAGCCTTGCCATCTGTGGTGGTCCGAGATTTGGTCCGACTTTTGGTCCGACTTTCGTCGTTTTCTGTAGTATACGGTCATGCCGGTTGATGCTGAAAAATACCGTCGAAGGCCTTAGATTACAAGGGATAACGAGAAATAAAGCGGGATGACCGAAAATCGAGATCGAGAGACTTAAAATCCCTCGATCTCTGATCGTACGGGTTCGATTCCCGTCGTCCGCACCAGCGACAATTTTCAGATCGCCGGATAGCCGGCACTCAAGCCGGCATCGGGTTCAGCTTCAAATGCTGAATCAGGATAATGGTCTTGGCATCGATGATACGGCCGTCGGCAATGCCGGCCAGCGCCTCGTCGAGCGGCATTTCCAGAACCTCGATGTCCTCGCCTTCGTCCGCCGCGCCGCCGCCGGCCGAGATGCGATCGGCGGGCGAATAGCGGGCGATGAAGAACCAGAGCCGTTCGGTGACGCTGCCCGGGCTCATATAGGGCGAAAACAACCGCTCCACGTTCCGCAGCCGGTAGCCGAGTTCTTCCTCCGCTTCCTTGCGGATACAGGTTTCCGGATCGTTTTCGTCGAGCAGGCCGGCACAGGCCTCGATCAGCGGCTCGCGGTGGCCGGTGACGTAGGCGGGATAGCGGAACTGGCGCACCAGGAGCACGGTCGAACGCGAGGGATCGTAAGGCAGGATCACCGCGCCGTCGCCGCGATCATAGGTCTGGCGCACCTGCGTCTCCCACTGTCCGTCACGCCGGCGGTAGTCGAGGACGGTCTTCTTCAGGACAGCCCAGTCATCGGAGAGGATTTCCTCCGAACGGATGCGAACGCGATCTTCCATCATGGTCTCCATGCTATCGGGTCGAGGCCTAGCCGCGAACCGGCGTTTCGGCAATGCCCTCAATGATTGGTCCAGAAGCCGGTTCACCGCCTCGTGTCTGGCGTAGACTCGATCGGTTGCCTAAATAGCGGCTAACCCCTCCCCGGAGCCCCTTTTCATGACAACATCGCTTTTCCAGCCGATCACCCTTGACGGCCTTACCTTTCCCAATCGCATCGCTGTCGCGCCTATGTGCCAGTATTCGGCCGAAGACGGTTCGGCCAGCGACTGGCATCTCTACCATTGGATGAACCTTGCCATGTCCGGTGCCGGCATGGTCACGGTCGAGATGACCGATGTCGAGCGGCGCGGACGCATCACGCATGGTTGCCTCGGCCTCTATTCCGAAGACAATGAGGCTGCAGCTCGCCGGGCGCTGGATGCGGCAAGACGCGTCGCCGCTCCGGGCACCAAGTTCGGCTCCCAGCTTGCCCATGCCGGCCGCAAGGCCTCCAATCGCAAGCCGTGGGAGGGCGGCGGACCGCTGCAACCTGATGAGGACCCCTGGCAGACCGTGTCGGCGTCGGCGATCGCCTACGACACCGGCTGGAACGTGCCACGCGCGCTGGAGGAGGAGGAGATCCTGCAGCTCATCGAACGCTTCGCAGACGCGGCAAGGCGGGCCGAACGCGCCGGCTTCGACTTCCTCGAACTGCATGCCGCGCATGGCTATCTGATTTTCCAGTTCCTGTCGCCATTGTCCAACCAGCGCACCGACCGTTGGGGCGGCTCGCTGGAAAACCGCATGCGCCTTGTCGTCGAGATTGCCAAGGCGGTGCGCAAGGCAACGCCAAGACTGATGCTCGGCGCGCGGCTGTCGGTGAAGGATTGGGTCGATGGCGGCTTCGACGTCGAGGACGCGATCGAAGTGGCGAAAGCACTCAAGGACGCGGGCGTCGCCTATCTCTGCTGCTCGAGCGGCGGCAATTCGCCGTTGCAGAAATTGCCCACCGGCCCTGGCTACCAGGTGCATCTGGCGGAGGCCGTGCGCAAGGGTGCCGGTATTCCGACCCGCGCGGTTGGCCTGATCGACGATCCGAAGCAGGCCGAAGCGATCGTTGCCGACGGCCGTGCCGACATGGTGGCGCTGGCACGCGCCTTCCTGGCCGATCCGCGCTGGGGATGGCGTGCGGCGGCGACGTTCAGCGAGACAATCCACCCGGCGCCGCAGCTTGCGCGATCGGTGACCACCATGCAGCACTGGATGAAGGCGGCGGGCTGATCGGCCCGTTCTCCCGATACCGGCGACCCCTGGCTTTGGACAGTTGCCCCGCTTCAATTCTCGCCGCAAGCTGTTACGTTGGGTGAGGCTGCGGCGGGCGTGGTCGGGCTTGGGAGGAAATCATGGCGTTCAAGGCATTCTTGCCGGTTGCGGCGCTGACCGTTGTGGCCGGACTTTGGATCGGCACGTCGACGCCGGCCGGCGCACAATATTGCGAGGGCACGGTGCACGGCCTGTCCGGCCGCTACAATCTATCGACCGGCAGCGGCTTTCTTGCCGTGCGGACACGGCCGAACTCGTCGTCGCGCATGATCGGCCAGTTGTTCAATGGCGATCATACCGAGATCTTCGACCGACGCGGCAACTGGTATCAGGTCGAAATCGGCGGCAGGACCGGCTGGGCAAACGCACGCTGGCTGCGCAACGACTGCGGCTACTGAGCGGCTGTTTTCGAGTCGCTCCCGGTCGGATGGCAGCCTCCAAACAGGCTCTGAGACGTTTGGGCGCACGCTGAAGGCCACGTTTGCAACCAAATTGGCTGCTTTGCGTTGCGGCCATGATGGACAACAAACCTTTTGAAGTGCCGGTCGTCGTCGAACTTGGGCACGTCGGCAAATATCGCCATATCCGCAGCGCCCAGGAGGCGGCGGAATGCCTGATGACCGTGTGGCCGCTCAATCGCGGCCCGCGCCATCGTGATGCCCTCGACACTTGCCTCAAAGTGCTGGAAGGTTATCGTTCGACAGCGGATGCGCGCCGGGCGCTGATTGAAGCCGCCAAGGAATCGGAAGTTCTGGTGCCCGACGACAAACTGCCCGACGACCGGCTGCACTGAGCGGACGGACCTTTCAACCGGAGGTTTTCATGGCGAAGCTGACTTATAAGATCGTCGAGCATGACGGCGGTTGGGCCTACAAGGTCGGAGCGACGTTCTCGGAGACGTTTCCCACCCATCAGGACGCATTGCGCGCCGCCGAAATCGCTTCGGCCGAGCAACGGATCGCCGGAGCCACGGACGGCATCCAGTACGAGGATGCCGATGGCGAATGGCATGAGGAACTGGCCGACGGCCGGGATCGGCCTCAGACAGAGGTTTCCGACTAGTTTGGGATCTACAGTCAGTTTTTGGCATTGAGCGGGACGCCGGCCGCGGACGTCCGGAGAGGAAACGCTCCGCGGCCAGCAACCGCCGCGTGGCCCTATTTGCCGCAGTACCGATCGTTGACGTTCAGCCAGCCCGGCATTGGCGTCTGGACCGGGCGTGTGATCGGCACATGGGCCAATCCCGCCGGTATTGCCCAAAGTGTTCAACCCGGAGCCATCCGCACTGATACTACCGGTGGTGTTGGGATCGACAGTCGTCCGGTCTTCATTGCCGAACAACCACCAGCTATGGTTTGGAATAGTTGCTATCCGACGACGGCGCCATCGCCGCTGTGGCAAGACCGATCGTCAGGACGGATGCTGCGAGTAGTTTTGTGTACATTTTGAATTACTCCATATCTTCGTCGTCTTGGGTGCGACACGGGGTAAAACCCGGCATTCAGCCGAATGGTTCCTCGAAATTGTTGTGAAGCCGGTTTGATGTCGGCTTGGAAAACGCACGTGCCGCAAGGCGTTTGATGAAGGCAATGACCCGGTCCGGCTCGCTGAATTGAGGCATGTGGCCGAGGCCGTCGACAGATTCGAAATCAAGTGTTTCGATCTTGCCCTGCATTGGCTCGCCGTGGGTACGGATATCGATGACGCGGTCGGCCGTTCCGAAGAGAATGCCGGCCGGCATGACGATCTCGCCATAGCGCTGCTCGATGCGGCCGAGATCTTGCTCGACCGCGACGACATCGGAGGACGTGGCGTAGAAATGGGTTGGCCTCAGCCCGAGCCATCCACCTGCGTCGACCATGTAGTCGGCAGGAAAAACCCGCGGCGCGAAGATGAATTCCATTGTCGGCCGCGCATATCGGAGACTTGTCGGTATCGCCATGGTGTAAGCCATGATCCAGCGCAGCGGGCGTGAGGGGATATAGAGCAAGCCGGACTTTTCGCGCATGCCGGCTTCCAGATGGGTCAATGGCGCCAAAAGCGCGATGCCGGAAATCGCCTCGGGATGCTCCACGGCCAGGGTCAGCGCGACGGCGCCGCCCAGCGAGTGACCGACCACCAGCGGCCTTTCCAGCCCCAGGGCTTCAATGAAGCGTCGCACGATCTCGGCCTGTTCGGGCAGCCGACCCGTGGCGCCGCGCGCCCGCACCGAATAGCCCGACCCCGGTCGATCGAGCGCGATCAACCGGTAGCCCGGACCGAACCGTTCGAACAGAGTGTGCCGGAAATGATGGAGCTGGGCGCCAAGCCCGTGCACGAAGACGATCGGTCGCCCCTCGCCCTGATCGACATAGTGGATGCGGTTGCCGTCGACCTCGATGAATTTTCCGACCGGCGGCACCAGCCTTTCAGCCTTGGCGGCGATCCACAGCGTCGCCAGCACCAGACTGGCGATCCCCAGGACCGCCAGCAGGAACAGCGTGCCCAGAAGCCATGACAGAATCGGCAAGATCATTGTTCACCGGACCAGAACCCGCATGAGCTTAGCTTCCTCCGATCCAGGTGCAACCTTCCGTCGAAACGGCGAGCGCGAAGGTCGTCCGTTTCGACGGTCGACTTTTGTGACGCGGCACCCTGTCCGGTTGGCAATGGATATCTCGGGGGCGGATTGTTCACCGTTCCGGCGGCATTGCGGCCGCCGCCGCGCCGCGCTATCTCAGGCCACCCGTCATACCGGAGCCTCCCATGCCTGAAATCGTGACCGCCGCCATGCTCGTCATCGGCGATGAGATTCTATCCGGCCGAACCAAGGACAAGAACATCGGTCATCTCGCCGATATCATGACGGCGATCGGCATCGACCTGAAGGAGGTGCGCATCGTCCCGGACGAGGAAGACGAGATCATTGCCGCGGTGAATGCCGTGCGCGCCCGTTACACTTATGTGTTCACCACCGGCGGCATTGGCCCGACGCATGACGACATCACGGCCGATTCCATTTCCAAGGCTTTCGGCGTGCCTTGCGAGTACGATGCCAAGGCCTATGCACTGCTGGGGGCAAGTTACGCCGCGCGCGGCATCGAATACACGGAGGCCCGCAAACGCATGGCACGGATGCCACGTGGTGCCGATCTCATCGACAACCCGGTGTCCGTTGCACCCGGCTTCCGTATCGGCAACGTCCATGTCATGGCCGGTGTGCCGTCGATCTTCCAGGCCATGCTCGACAATGTCGTGCCGACGCTAAAGGCCGGCACGAAAATGCTGTCGGCAACCGTGCCCTGCCCATTCGGCGAAGGCCTTATCGGCGGGCCGCTTGGCGATATCCAGAAAGCGCATCCGGACACGATCATCGGCTCCTATCCGAAATATGGCGACGGCAAGTTCTGGACCGAACTGGTGGTGCGTGCCCGCAACCAGGAGGCCCTGGATGCCGCGCGTACCGATGTCGAGGCAATGGTGGCCGGGTTCGCCAGCAATCCCGGCTGATCTGGTCCAGACCGGAACCAAGCACGACTCTGCAACGTTTCCTAGGCACGAGTTCGGTAGCTCGTAGATTGAGGGATTATCATGCGCTTCAAAACCATCGTCGCCATTCTGCAGAACGAGCAGGACGCGGAGCGCGTGCTCGACTGCGCCATTCCTCTCGCCACCCGGTTCCAGAGCCATCTGATCGGTATCCACGCCGAAACGCTTCCCGTGCCCTACACCTCGGCCACGGGCTTTCCGGACACTGAATTCCTGCAGGTTTCGGCCGACATGAACCGCGAGCGTGCCGAAAAACTGCAGGCGACTTTCCTCAGACGTATCGAGGATTCCGGCCTGTCCTTCGAGTGGCGAAGCCTGGAGAGCTTTTCGGGCGACAGTGCGCTGACCGGGATTTCGAGCGTGCGCGCCGCTGACCTGATCATTGCGGCGCAGCGCGAAACGGGCGGTGACCCGAGCGCTGATGTCGACACGCTGGTCTATGATGCCGGCCGGCCGGTGCTGGTGGTGCCGCATGAGGGTCCGCTGATCACCACCTTCAAACACGTGCTGCTCGCCTGGAACGGCAGCAAGGAGGCGGCGCGCGCCGCTTTCGACGCGCTGCCCTTCATCATCGAAGCCGAGAAGACCGAGATATTGGTCATCGATCCGCCTGAAGCGCTCGACGACAGCGCGGAGGCCGCCGGCGCCGAAATCGCGTCAGCGCTGTCGCGCCACGGCGCCACCGTCAGCGTCTCGCTGCAGCAGTCGGGAGGCAATTCGATCGACGACATCATCCAGACCAGGATCGCGGAGACCGGCGCCGATCTGCTGGTGCTCGGCGCCTACAGCCACTCCTGGCTGCGACAACTTCTGTTCGGCGGCGTGACGCGCAGTGTGCTGCGCACCGCGCCGGTAGCAGCCTTCCTGTCGCGTTGACGCATGTCGCGCAGGTCGCGGGTTTTGAGACAACGACATGCAGACTTGGAGCGGATCGCATGCATCTGTTTCGATGCGACGCGTTTGAAGTCCACCGCGATCGCTCAGGCCTGCGCTTGCCAAGGCCCCTGCTCTTGCCAAGACCCCTGCTCTTGCCAAGGCCCATGCTCTTGCCAAGATGGGGGCTTTCCAGCTAATTCCGCGCGCATTCCCCTGTTTTCTTGCGCGCGATCCCCGCGTGCTGCGGAGTGCGCGACATGTCCCTTCCCGAAAAAGCCTTTCCGGTCTCCTGGGACCAGTTCCATCGTGACGCCCGGGCGCTCGCCTGGCGGCTTGCCGGCGCCAACAAGGGGCAGTGGAAAGCGATCGTCTGCATCACGCGAGGCGGGCTGGTCCCCGCGGCGATCATCTCGCGCGAACTCGGCATCCGCGTCATCGAGACGGTCTGCGTCGCCTCCTATCACGACTATACCAGCCAGGGGCAACTGCAGGTGCTGAAAGAGATCACGCCGGCCTTGCTGGCCGACGATGGCGCCGGCGTGCTGATCATCGACGACCTGACCGATACCGGCAAGACGGCGGGCATCGTGCGCGCGATGATGCCGAAGGCGCATTTCGCCACCGTCTACGCCAAGCCGAAAGGCCGGCCGCTGATCGATACTTTTGTCACCGAAGTCAGCCAGGACACCTGGATCTATTTTCCGTGGGACATGGGCTTCACCTACCAGAAGCCGATCGCCGACGACCACGCCAGCTGATTCGCAACAACCTGGCTGTTACAGATCAGCAGCTTGCACGGGCATTATTTGCTTTCGCGAATAGCCCGGCAGGCCGGATATTTTGCGAAATCGACGTCTATTGGCGGAAATCGGCCGGACGAATGAAATTTTTTACTTTTATTGCCGACAATTAGCCCTAAGATTCGTGAGACGGCAAACGATTCCGGAGGCTGGGGCTAGCTTCTTCGATGTTGACGAGGCCAACGACGCACAATCATCTGGCCGAAAGGGTCCGACGGCTCTTCGGCACGGCGCCGTGCCGCCTTCAGGTCGCCGCCCTGCCCTGGCGCGATGCCGGAAACGGTGTCGAGATCATGCTGATCACCAGCCGCGATACCGGCCGCTGGGTGTTGCCAAAGGGTTGGCCCGAGGCCAGGGAGCCGCTCTGCGAGGCCGCGGCGCGCGAAGCCGCCGAGGAAGCCGGGCTGCGGGGGAGTATCTCTCATCTCGAAGCCGGCCGCTACTTCTACGCCAAGGTGCTGGCTTCCGGCGAAGAAGTGCCGTGCGAGGTCCTGGTGTTCCCGCTGCACGTCGACAAGATCGCCGACCGCTGGAAGGAAAAACACTCCCGCACCCGCAAATGGGTCAGTTCCAGCGAAGCCGTGCGCATGATCAACGAACCCGACCTTTGCCAGATCATCGCCTATTTCTGCGCCGACCCGCACAGCTTCCCCTGACGCGACATTGAGCGGCGGCATCGTGCTGCTGCAAACCGGATCGGTTTGCAAGGGCAAGCGGAACGGTTTTTTCAAAGGCGAGACACGCTGCGCCGCGCCTCAACGTGAATGCTTTGCTAAGGAATCAAGGGTACGATTCGGCAGCTCTGGTATTTTCATCGATGGCGAACCCCGCAAATCCAATTCCGAACGAGTCCGGCGAGCCCCAGCGCGAGCATCGTCCGCGCGTGCTCAAGGGCGGATCGATCATCACCGGAATTTCGAATTCGGAAGTCGGTTGCACGCTGCGCAATCAGCACGAAGGCGGCGCCGAACTGAAGATACCACTCGAAGCCCGGGTTCCCGATCGCTTCCTTCTCTATGTGCCGCTCGACGGCGTTGCCTATCGGTGCGAGGTTCGCTGGCGGCGCAATGACCGCCTTGGCGTGCAGTTCACCGGCACCGAGCCAAAGCCCCGGCTGCACTACGGCTGATCCTGTCGGAACCTGGGGGCAAGCGTGTGCCTCAGCCGCGAGCCCTGGCAATAGTGTGAACATCGCCGCATCCACGTTTCCCATTGGGCGGCAAATTGCGATCGCCGCGCCGGCTTTCTATCCCCGTTATCCACATATGTGACACACAAGATGTTGGGGTCACAAAAGCTACGCAAACGAATCCTTGACGGCGCAAAACGAGTCGCCTTTTATAGGCCATGCGCTTCTGTTGAGAGTGCGACCGGAAAGTTCTGAGCCCGGTCTTTTTCCCGGATTATGTGCGTTTTTGCTCGCATTTCCGCCCGTTTACGAGGCCGGCGGAAGCGTTGGAATTGTGGGGCGATTGGGGACAATTGGGACAATTGTCAGGCTTGAATAAATTGTCTGTTAACACTATATTTAGTGTTTGCAGGTACGTTCGACGCTAGATAGTGTGAATTTCCCTCAAGTGAGGGAATCGAAAAAATCAGTTTTGAGGGACCCGTGGGTTCGTCGGCGCGTTGGACAGTTACTTCGCAAGGAGTTTTGACCAGCAGGGCCGGCGGAGATCGCGAAATAGAGAGCCGGCCGTTTTCGAACGCCGGCAGACGGCGGACATGCGTGTTTCGCATTGGGGGCAGAAATCCCCTGACGAAAGCGCTATATATAGACAAAAGGGACCGGACCAATGCGCATCGAGCGTCGTTTCACCAAGCCAGGACAATCCGCCTATGCGGAGATCGAATTCCGCAAGGCGCTTTCGGAGATCAAGAATCCGGATGGTTCGGTGGTGTTCCGCTTGGACAACATCGATGTGCCGGCGCAGTTCTCCCAGGTCGCCGCCGACATCCTGGCGCAAAAGTATTTCCGCAAGGCCGGTGTCCCCGCACGCCTGAAGAAGATCGAGGAGAACGACGTCCCCTCCTTCCTGTGGCGCTCCGTCGCCGACGAGGCGGAACTTGCCAAACTGCCGGAAGCCGAGCGCTACGGTTCCGAGATCGACGCCCGCCAGGTCTTCGACCGGCTGGCAGGCACCTGGACCTATTGGGGCTGGAAAGGCGGCTACTTCAAGTCGTCGGAGGAAGACGCGCGCGCCTTCCGGGACGAGCTTGCCTACATGCTGGCCACCCAGCGCGTGGCGCCGAATTCGCCGCAATGGTTTAACACCGGCCTGCATTGGGCCTATGGCATCGACGGCCCGAGCCAGGGCCACTTCTATGTCGACCCGTTCACCGGCAAGCTGACCAAGTCGAAGTCCTCCTACGAGCATCCGCAGCCGCATGCCTGCTTCATCCAGGGCGTGCAGGACGACCTCGTCAACGAGGGCGGCATCATGGACCTTTGGGTGCGTGAAGCGCGTCTGTTCAAATACGGCTCCGGCACCGGCTCCAACTTCTCACTGCTGCGCGGCGAAGGCGAAAAGCTGTCGGGCGGCGGCCGCTCGTCTGGCCTGATGAGCTTCCTCAAGATCGGCGACCGCGCGGCGGGCGCCATCAAGTCGGGCGGCACGACGCGGCGCGCCGCGAAAATGGTCATCGTTGATGCCGACCACCCCGATATCGAGGAATTCATAGACTGGAAGGTCAATGAAGAGCAGAAGGTCGCCTCGCTGGTGACCGGCTCCAAGATCGTCAAGAAGCATCTCGAAGCGATCATGAAGGCCTGCGTCAATTGCGAGGGCAATGGCGACGACTGCTTCGATCCGTCGATCAACTCCGCGCTGAAGCGCGAGATCAAGGCGGCCAAGAAATCCGCCGTGCCGGAGAACTACATCTACCGCGTCATCCAGTTCGCCAAGCAGGGCTACTCGTCGATGTCGTTCAAGACTTACGACACCGACTGGGATTCGGATGCCTACCTCACGGTTTCGGGCCAGAACTCCAACAATTCGGTGTCGCTGAAGGACGACTTCCTGCGCGCTGTCGAGGACGATGCCGACTGGCACCTGACCGCCCGTAAGGACGGCAAGGTGCTGAAGACGCTGAAGGCACGGGACCTGTGGGAAAAGATCGGCTACGCCGCCTGGGCATCGGCCGATCCGGGTCTGCACTTCAACACGACGATGAACGACTGGCACACCTGCGCTTCCGCCGGTGCGATCCGGGCGTCCAATCCGTGCTCGGAATACATGTTCCTCGACGACACGGCCTGCAACCTGGCCTCGATCAATCTGCTGCCCTACCGCAATGCCGACGGCACCATCGACATCGCCGCTTACGAGCACACCGTACGGCTGTGGACCATCGTGCTGGAAATCTCGGTCATGATGGCGCAGTTCCCGTCGAAGGAGATCGCCAAGCAGTCCTATGAATACCGCACGCTCGGCCTCGGCTATGCCAATATCGGCGGCCTGCTGATGACCTCGGGCATTCCCTACGATTCCGACGAGGGCCGCGCCATCTGCGCCGCCCTCACCGCGATCATGACCGGTGTCGCCTATGCCACGTCGGCTGAGATGGCCGGCGAGCTTGGCGCCTTCGCCGATTACGACCGCAACGCCCAGAACATGCTGCGCGTCATGCGCAACCACCGCCGTGCCGCCTATGGCGAGAAGCAGGGCTATGAGAAGCTCGCGGTCAACCCCGTGCCGCTGGTTGCTTCCGACCTGAAGCAGCAGGAGCTTGCCACCCACGCCAAGGCTGCCTGGGACCGCGCCATCGAGCTTGGCGAGGAGCATGGCTACCGCAATGCGCAAGCGACCGTGATCGCGCCGACCGGCACGATCGGCCTGGTGATGGATTGCGACACCACCGGCATCGAGCCCGATTTCGCGCTGGTCAAGTTCAAGAAGCTGGCCGGCGGCGGCTACTTCAAGATCATCAACCGCGCCGTGCCGGAAGCGCTGCGCACGCTCGGCTACTCCGAGGCCCAGATCGGCGAGATGGAGGCCTATGCGGTCGGCCACGGCAATCTCAACCAGGCGCCGGCCATCAACCCCGGCGCGCTCAAGGCCAAGGGTTTCACCGACGACAAGATCGCCGCGCTCAATGCGGCGCTGAAGTCGGCCTTCGACATCAAGTTCGTCTTCAACCAGTGGACGCTCGGCGCCGACTGGGTGAAGGAGACGTTCGGCTTCACCGACGAGCAGCTCAACGACTTTTCATTCGAGATCCTGCCGGCGCTGGGCTTCTCCAGGAAGGACATCGAGGCCGCCAACATCCATGTCTGCGGTGCGATGACGCTGGAAGGCGCGCCCTTCCTCAAGCCCGAACACCTCGCCGTGTTCGACTGCGCCAGCCCGTGCGGCAAGATCGGCAAGCGCTCGCTGTCGATCAACAGCCACATCCAGATGATGGCGGCGGCACAGCCCTTCATCTCCGGCGCCATCTCCAAGACCATCAACATGCCCAACGATGCCACGGTGGAAGACGCCAAGGGCGCCTACATGCTGTCGTGGAAGCTGGCGCTGAAGGCTAACGCGCTCTACCGCGACGGCTCGAAGCTGTCGCAGCCGCTCAACTCCTCGCTGCTCGCCGATGTCGAGGACGATGAGGACGAAGCTCTCGAGCAGCTGATCGCCGCACCGGCGGCGGCGCGCGCGGCACAGATCACCGAGCGGATCGTCGAGCGCATCATCGAGCGCGTGTCGCGCGAGCAGGAAAAGCTGCCCGGCCGCCGCAAGGGCTATACGCAGAAGGCCAAGATCGGTGGCAACACCATCTTCCTGCGCACCGGCGAATATGACGATGGCCGCCTCGGTGAGATCTTCATCGACATGAACAAGGAAGGCGCGACCCTGCGTGGCCTTCTCAACAACTTCGCCATCGCCATCTCGCTCGGCCTGCAGTACGGCGTGCCGCTCGACGAATATGTGCACGCCTTCACCTTCACCAAATTCGAGCCGGCCGGCATGGTGCAGGGCAACGACGCCATCAAGAGCGCGACGTCGATCCTCGACTACGTGTTCCGCGAACTGGCGATCTCCTATCTCGGCCGCAACGACCTCGCCCATGTCGACCAGTCGGACTTTTCCAACACCGCACTTGGCCGCGGCATCAGCGAAGGCAAGACGGACGCGGTCTCCAAGGGCCTGACCCGTGGCGCCTCGCCGGTGAAGCTGGTGTCGCGCGTCAGCGGCAACGATCCGAAAGGCTTTGCGGCACCCTCGGGCGCCCCTGCCCGCTCGGTGCCGACAGCCTTCTCCGGCTCCAACGTGCTGGCGCTGAAACCAGCCAGCGACGAAGCGGTCGCCTACAAGCGCGACTATGAGGAGCGAGCGAAGGAACTGGCCGAGGACATCACCTTCGAGGAAGCGGCTGCATCCGACGCCACGGCAGGCTTGTTCACCGATGCCGCGGCCCTTGAGGCGGCCGAAGCCAAGAAACTCGCCAACGACCGCCGCGCCAAATCGCTGCTCCAGGGCTACACCGGCAAT
Source organism: Mesorhizobium sp. M1406 (assembly GCF_040317555.1). Taxonomy (NCBI): domain Bacteria; kingdom Pseudomonadati; phylum Pseudomonadota; class Alphaproteobacteria; order Hyphomicrobiales; family Phyllobacteriaceae; genus Mesorhizobium; species Mesorhizobium sp. M1406. Next base: position 48,752 of record NZ_JAMYKW010000013.1, read on the forward strand.
TCCTGCTCCGAGTGCCAGAATTTTACCATGGTGCGGAACGGGACTTGTGAGAAGTGCGACACGTGTGGTTCGACGAGCGGGTGCAGCTGAGAGCTGATGCCGCCTCGGCTTACGGTTCGCGAAGTCATTCGCCTGCTGGAGGCCGACGGCTGGTATCTGGTTGCAACCAAGGGCAGTCATCGCCAATATAAGCACAAGATCAAAGCCGGCCGCGTCACCGTGGCCGGCAAGCCGTCTGAAGAGGTTGCACAGGGAACACTGAACAGCATCCTCAAGCAGTCTGGTTTGAAGGAGTGATGGCATGCGCTACGCGGTAGTGATTGAAAAAGCGGGTGATAATTTCTCCGCCTATGTGCCGGACCTCCCCGGCTGCATCGCGACCGGTGCGACCGTACCTGAGGTGGAAACCGAGATTCGCGACGCAATCCGCTTTCACATCGAAGGTTTGCGCGCCGATGGGCTGGACGTGCCCAAGGGTGTCAGCCTCGCGGAATACGTAGAGGCATAGAAGGCAGACCACATAGCCCAATCAATCCGGATTGGACTTGGTCTCGGTACCTACCCCGCCGGCAACACGTACAGCGTCTGCTCGTCAAACAGCGGCTCGTCCTGGCCTATTCGCACGAACAGCAGCTTGCGCGCCTCACCCGGCACCTCGAAATACTGGATGCCATCCGGCATTTCGCCCCAGTCGCCGCAGGGCGGCTCTGGAACCTCGTTGGGGTCGGCAACCGCTTTCAGTTCTTTCGCGTAGGCCGCGTCGGGGCTGAATGTGTAGCGCTTGATGCCGGCGGGAACTGTGCCCTCGGTGTAAGGCGCCAGCACGCAGCGCGCGCTGACGGTCTTGTCGGTCTTTTGCAGGAACAGACGCTGCAAGGCGGCCTCGGCGGTTTCGCCTGATATGATGTCGAAGACCTCGATAAGAGGGTCGGCCGCGCCGCCATCGCTGTATTTGATGGCAAGGGCATTGCCGGCGAATTCGAAGTGGATCTGGCGGAAGCCGAAATCGCAGCGCTGCACCCAGGCGGCGAGCCCGACACTCCTGTCGGACAGCCTTTCCCAGACGCATTTGTCAATGAGCGGGCGCGACGGCGCCGGCTCGCCCGCCACGGCGGATATCGTCGTGGATGCAAGCAGGGCGCTGACCCAGATGATCGATTTCATGGCACTATTCATCGTTGCATCCTGTCAAAGTGAAGGCATCCCAGGCCGAACCATCGGGATTGGCATTGGCGAAATCAGCCAATTCGCTGAAGGCCACACCGAAATCGGGTAAAAGCAGCCCTTTCGGCGCCGCTGTCGCTTCGCGCGAATTCAACTGCTCGGCGCCGCCGCCGGTCAAGGCATAGACTTGGCCCTGCCATATCCTGCACAGCCCGCTGCCATCCTGCAGGCCCGCTTCGCGGTCGTCGTCTGTGCAGGTGTGGCGGATGGTGCCGAGCGGAAAGGAATTCCTGCCGTTGGTCCAGGTGATGTCGGCCGACAGGCTTGTGCCGGTGTTGGGCACGGTCAGTGAAAACACCTGCGCCGTCAGCGCCGCCGGCTCGTTGGCGAGCGGCCGAAATTGCATTACGGCACCCGAGCGCGGTTCCCGATAGGTGGCGTGGCTCAGAAGGCATTCTTTTGCGTCCGCTGCTTGCATCGGACCGAGCAGCCCCAGGAAAACCAAGGCCAGTTTGCGGGTGATCATTAGATGTCTCTGGGAAAGCGTTGCCTGGGTACTCCCGCACAGTCGCATCATCCGTGCAAAAGCATAAGCGAAATCCGGAACGGCAGCGTTTGTCCACGCCTGGACGAAACGTATCCCGTATCGTTCCCAACAGTCTGTATGGTCGAGCGCAACAACGAAGGAGAAAACCCGGTGATGCGGCGCTTTATGACGACGATGACGATGTCCGCATTCGCGGCTGGCCCTGCGATGGCGGCGGCGCCCTATGTCGGAGCATGGTCCAGCGACCGGCTGAACTGCAGTGCGACCGCCGACGTCCAAAGCCAGACTGTGTTCACCGTGGATCGGGCGTCGCTGTCGCTTCCCGAATTCGGCTGCGAGCACGCGACCTTCCGCAAAACCGCCACCGGCTGGGTGGTGCATGCCAGCCAGTGCTACGGGTCGGACCCGTCACTGGAGGAGCCGTTCACGCGCGTCATCCGTATCGTCAAGCATGGCGCCACGGTGCGGTTCACCTGGCATGGCTTCGACAGCGGGCCCCTCGTCCGCTGCTGAAGGCATCCGGCGCCTCACACCAGCAGGGCGATCGCTTGTGGCGGAGACCAATTGTTGAAGTCGGCGCCGCCCCTCATCGCCCTGCCGGGCACTTCTCCCCGTATAGTGACGGGGAGAAGTGGCCGGCCGCAACTCGGCACCCATTCTGCAACGCTGGAGATTGGCGAAATCCGTCGCGAAAGCGTCCTTCTCCCCGTCACTATACGGGGAGAAGATGCCGGCAGGCAGATGAGGGGCGGCGCCAACGTCCGGAAAAGGTTGGGGTACGAATCCGAACCCGAAGCGATTGCCCGCTCACACCAGCCCGACCAGAAACGCGGCGCCGCCGAGAAAGCCAACCGAACAGACCCACAGCATCCATAGCCCGCGCACCCGGCATTCGAGCACCGCCGAGGCGGGGTTAGCGGGGTCATAGTGCACGTCGACCTTGCCGCCGTCGACATACTGTCGTGCCTGACCGCCGACGAGGCTAGGCAGCGAAGCCGTCACGGTGGCGCCGAAGGTCACGCGATCGGCACTGTAGCGCTGGCCGGCGACGCCATAGGAGTAGACGATCCGCGATTTGAAGACGGTGCGCCAGCGTCGATAGCCTGAATGGCTTCGCAGCGTCTGCAAGCCTGACGCGTCGATGCGGCCGGCCGCGACCGGCCATTTTGCCGCCTGCTCGGCCAACGATTTCTGGGCGAAACCCATGCGCAGGACAAACAGGCCCATGAACAGCAGCAGCGCTCCCGCGCCGAGATTCTGCGGCTTGGGCAGATGCGGCCCGATAGCCTCCAGGACGCCCCCGACGGAAAACACCAGTACAACCGCGCCGATCACCAACCCTGCCGAAAGCTGCACCATGAACTTGAAGGCGCCGTCCGGCATGGTGCGCTCGATCACGGCTTTGCCCGGATCGGCCGGATTGTAGAAGACGGTCACTTCCGCGCCGCGAGGAAACTGCGCAAGGGTTTCGGCGACTTCGAAATTCCCCAAATTCTCCTTCACGCTGTAGCGCGAGCTTTGAAATTTCTTGCCGCCGACCTTGTATTCAAAGGTGATCGCCGGAAAATTGCGCATTTCGGTGGTATCGGTGCTGTCCGAGCCAACGCCCGAGCGCCTCACTTCACGGGCCTCGACGCGCGAGGAGATGATCTTTCCCGGCGCCGGCGACCAGCGGCTGAGCGCCTTCACCTCTCGCCATTTCAGGAAGGTGATGAGCGACAGCATGCCCGCGACCACGCAGGCAAAGCCGACAAGCATAATCTTGAGTTCCAACTCGTCTCCCCCCAGGAGTGCAGGAACCTGCACATAGACAGCAAGGCTGCGGCAATGTCTTGTTTATTCGCGAAGCCGCCTCTCCAGAAAGGAAAAGACTGTCTTCCGTTGATCCAGATCAACGCACACGCACCGCTCATGCTGTCTCCTCGATATCAATCGAAGGGAGAACCAACGTGTCGACTTACGACCTCATGGTTATCACCGCAGTGCTAGTCTGTTTCGGGTCATTCTCTGCAGTCCTGGCCTATGCCACCTTCGATGAATCGCGTCGGCGGCCACGCAGATAAGAGCAGCGCAAACAGCAACAGCCGCGCGCGAAGGACGCCGGGCCTGATCGGCTGCTTCAGTTGGCGTCGGCGACGGAGATCCGGCCACCGGCCCAGGCGCGCCATTGCCGTTCATCGCCGTGGAAGACGTTGAGGTCGATGCGGCCGGTGACGCCATGCGACAGGCCGGAGCCGGAATACTGCCAGAACAGCCATTTGCGGTCGGGGTAGACCTTTGATGGGTGTCGCGCCACGGCCCGCAACCAGAACGGATAGTCGAGGAAGGCGCCGCGCAGGTTGTCGCGGTAGAAATCGGGCGCGGTGTAGATGATGGGCCGCTGGCCGTAATGGCGCTCCAGCCTGTCCATGAACACCTGCATCTTCTCCAGCACCTTTTCACGCGACGGCCGCCGCTTGCAGCTGGACTCGCCGTTCCACTCGACGTCGATCACCGGCGGCAGAGCGCCTTCGACCCTGGGCACGTTGCGGATAAACCAGTCGGCCTGCTCGCCGGCCGTACGGCACCAATAGAAAAAGTGATAGGCGCCGCGCTTCAGGCCGGCGGCGTCGGCATTGCGCCAGTTCCTGGTGAACATCGGATCGAGGTGGTCACCACCGTCGGTCGCCTTGATGTAGGCGAAGTTGGCGCCCTGAGCGCGCAGCTTGTTCCAGTTGACGTTGCCCTGCCAGCGCGAGACGTCGACGCCGTGCACGGCAAGGTAACGGGGCGAAGCCTTGCCGAAATTGATCGGCTTGGCATCACGAAATCCATAGCGCGTAAGCGGCCCGGCAAGCATCGGAGGCGCCGCGCGGCTGAGCAGCCTCGGCGGCGATACCAGGGCCGCTGGCTCGATTGAGGGCTCGACGCTGTCCGACGGATCAGGCGCAGAAAGTGCCACCGTCTCTTCCTCCGCCAGTCCGAAAGGCCGCGGACTTTCGTCGACCGGCGCCATTTCGACGCTCGGCGCCTTGCTGGCCATTGCCCGCGGCACCGCCGCGATAGGCGCCGGCGGCCGTATCACGGAACTGGTGGTTTCGCTCGACGGCTTCTGCAAATCCAAAGCGTCGACGCCGGCTGTCGACGTGCAGCCGGCAAGGCATAGCGATGCGATCAAGAAACTGATGGCGCCCGAAATCCGCATCTGGACCTGTACTCAAAACACAACAGACCGAGGGCAAAACGACAGCCAACGGACAAACCGGATCAGTTATGAATGAGAAATTACCAATAAAGTTTGAATCAAAGATTATTTGCCCGAGCGAGGGTTCCAAGCGGGGTCGGGAAGCGACCTCGGGCGCTAGCCGTTCTTCCTGAATACCCCAATCATCGGCCCCAAATTCCAGTAGTCGTCATTGCGGCCGACGGCCGGTGCAAACAGGCTGGATATCGTGCCGTCGAGGAACAGCGCATTGTTGCAGCCGAGCGCGTCGCGGAAAAGACGGGCGAAGGCATGGAAGGTCACCGTGCCGTTCGAAATCGCGAAGACCGCGACGCCGTCCTTGCGCACCCCGACACCGTCGCGGGTTTTGCGCGAGGTGCCGTCGGCCTGGAATTTCGGATGCAGCTTACCGTCGATCACCAGCATCGGCCCGGATTGGGTCGCATAGTCGACGGGCGGACGCCTTTTCACAAAATCCTTGGTGGCGCGGACCGCCGCCTTGCCGTCGCGCATGTAGAAAATGCCATTCGGCTGCAGGGAAAAATTGCCGCTTCCCGACCCGGTCTTCACAGAAGCCATTTCCTGGCCCTGCTCGACATACAGACCGACCGGCGCGAGGTTCGGGTGATACATGCCGGCATTGATGCCGAACAGCATCGTGCGCCCGGCCGCCCGCTGCGAGGCAGCGAGATTGTGCAGCGACTGAAACGGCTTGCCCGCCGGATCCTTCCAGAACAGCTCGACCTGATATCGTTTCGGATCAACCTCGCAAACGAGATAGCTGGTCGCCTCGAAGACTAAGTCCCGGCATGGCGGCAGCGAGGCAACCCATTGGCCAAACCCCATGCCGAGTGCCGCCGCCGACGGCAGCGCGCCCTTGGCCAGCGCCAGCAGCAACGGCACCGATTGCAGAAGGGTGAAGAAATCCATGCGCGTGCTGGAATCCAGATTCGGGGTCCAGTACGGATATAGCCCGTTTCAAGCGATACTGCCCATCGCCACGCTCAGCAATAGGACGACGCCGAGCACCCCCGCGATAGATGACAAACGGCCAGGCCGAGAAATGCTCCAGCACACGCATCAGGCCCCTTGGGCGGTCGAGGAAATCGGCAGCAGTTCGGTGATGCCTTGCACGACGCCGAGGAACGCCACCTTGGCAGGCCGACGAAGCCCGTGTCCAGGCCTTGAGTGCAGATGTCGGCCAATGTCGAATTCCATGCATGAGAGATCGGGTTTGCGCGGACCGACCAGTCGAGATCAATCCCGGGCAAGCCTTATCGTCATGGGCCAGATAATCAATTTTACGGATTTGTAAGCTGATGCGCCGGCATGCGCGCGATTGAAAACCGACCCAGCTTGGGCCGGTCTGAGATTCACTGGGAAAATTGCAACGCGATTACGGGCAGAGCCAGAGTTTCTGGCATGCCCTGGCGATCACATGAGCCGGCGGAACAACGGGCTCATCGACGGAAGGCCGGCGAACCCGTTCGAGCAGCATGCGCACCTGTTCGGGGCGCACACGGTCGCGCTCCATCACAAGCAGGACCATCGGATCGTTCAAAAGCTCGTCCAGGGTGGTGATGCTGTCGTTCATCCGTCGTCTCCTCGAATGCCGTACCCGCGACCCATAAATAGGGAGACAATGATGGCCCGCCAATGACGCTTTGCCGGCTATCTCGTGTTGATTTGGATTAAATTTTGTTCAGGCTAGTGCCCTCCGTTCCGAAGAAAAAACTAGCCTGGCGGCGGGGCGCCTTCGTACTGCGGCAGGCCGTCATCGAGCACCAGCCAGGGCTGCTTCGAGGCCGTGAAAATATGCATTTGCGGCTTGAAAACGGTGGGGTCGTCGAGCGAACCGGTGGTGATGCCGATAATCCCCGCGGAATCACGCCGGGAAAACATCGTCGTGCCGCAGTTCGGGCAAAAGCCGCGCTTGAGGTCCGGCGAGGAGTTTACCGTCGCCAGCGGCCCGTCGACCGTCAAATCGTCGATGCGAAACAGCACACGTGCGTTGAAGGCGGCGCCGATCGCCTTCTGGCAAACGCGGCAGTGGCAAATGCGCTCATTGATCGGGGCCGCGTCCGCGCGGTAGCGCACCGCCTTGCACAGGCATCCGCCCTCATATCTTGCCATTGTCTGGATCCATTGGTGGGAGAGAATAGGGGCAAGTTAGTGGCGGGACCGTTTGGGTCAATTGAAAAGCTTTGATACAACGTCATCGCTTATGCTGATGCGGGCGGCCATGACGCCGGACATCGAAACCATCGTAATGACCGCGTGAAAATCCGCCGACTGCCGCTAGACAGCCGGCGGTTTGGGCGGTCATTCCGTTTCGCCGACCACCTCGTCCCAGGTCTTCACCTTGGTCTCGCCATTGAGGAAAGGCAGGGCCGCGGCCGTCAGTTCCGGGGCGAAGAAGACGTCGTAGTGGGTGCGGTTGGGCAGGATCGCCAGCCGGTTCTGCGACAGGTTCTCGCGCATCCAGCCGGCGTCCTTCAGCCCGCCGCCGAGCATCTGGTAAAACTTGATCTCATGCTCGGGCTTGTACATATCGCTGTCGCCATAGGCCAGCATGACCGGCATCTTCAGCTTGGCGACGTCGGCCGAGTAGTCGTAGTTCTGGCGCATGAAATTGCCAAGCGCGTCGAGCAGTTTCGGGAAATCGTCTGGATGTGGCGCCACCGCGACATAGGATTTGTACATCGGCGTGTCCTTCATGAACTTAGCCGCGGCCGCGCTCACCTGCGCCTGCTGCGGGCGCATCTCGTCATAGAAACCGTCGGCCGCATAGCCGGTGGATACCAGCACGAGGCGGCGCACCGCTTCGGGATGCTGGACAGCAAGACGGAATGCGACGCCGCCGCCCAGGGAATACCCCATGACGTCGATCTTGTCGTAGCCGAGCGCCTTGACGATGGCGGCCATGTCGTCGCCCATCGCCTCCAGGCTGAACGGCCGATCGCCGAGTGCCGTGCGGCCATGGCCCTGCAGGTCGACGCCGATGACGGTGCGGTTTTCGGCAAGTTTCGGCAGGATCGGCGCGAACATATCCGTGGTGCCAAGACCGCCATGCAGCAGAAGCAGCGGCTCGCCCTTGCCATAGATGGCATAATAATAGTTCAGGCCGTTGATCGGCAGCAGGCCGGACTTTTCCGGCTTCGGCAGTGCATTCGTTTCAGTCGTCATGGCGGATTTTGTCTCCTCTGCATTGGTGGTGCCCGGGCAGCCAACGAGTGCTGCGACCGAAGCAAAAATGGCGAAAAACAGGGTTTTGAGCATATCAATCTCCTCTCCTGCCGATATCAAAGCGTCATGCCGATCAAGGCGTTTGGCCGATCAAAGAGTTTTAGCGAGTTCTTCGAGCTGGTCGGTGCACTGTCCCCAACCCTCGTGGAAACCCATCTTCTCATGCTGTTCGCGGTCTGCGACGCTCCAGTGCCTGACCCGAGCGATGTAGCGGGTCTTGCCGTTGCCCTCGTCCTCGAAGGTCAGCACCACGGTCATGAACGGCTTTTCCGATGGCTCCCAAGCCTCTGTGTAGGCGTCGGTGAAGACGATCTTCTTGCCGGGAACGACTTCAAGGAAAACACCAGGGTTGGGGAATTCGTTGCCGTCCGGGCTAGCCATGACGACAAGGCTCGAGCCGCCGCTGCGCACATCCATCTCGGCGCGCGGCGTCGTCCATGGCTTTGGCGAGAACCATCGCGTGACCAGCTTCGGATCGGTCCAGCAGCGGTACACGTTCTCGCGCGGCGCATCGATGATGCGAGCCAGGACCAGTTCGCGGTCGTTGGCGGGAGCGATGTCGAGCTTGGTGGTCATGAAGATGTCCTCGGCTGTCGGTTTGATCTGGCTTCCGTCCCAAGGACGAGCCGATGAACCGCAAGCCGACACCGCCGGCGAAAAAATGTCAGCACCGTCTCCATTGGCCCGAGGCGTCACCCAACTTCGTCATCCTCGGGTCTGCGCCGCGTCGCTGCGCTCCTTGGCTCCGCCCGTGGATGACGAAGCGATGGGCGCGTTTCCGCCAATCGCCGGGGCATTCAACTTATTAAGGCAGCATATTTGATCCAGAAACTGGGTGTTCTTGTCGACGTGTCAGTGACGCTTGGCTTGCACCAGATAGGCCTCGATCTCGGTCTCGCCGAGCCACTTGGCCGCTTCCAGCCGATGCAGGCCTTCGACGAGGATATGGCGCTTGCCGTCATGGCGAACCTGGATCGGCGTCTTCATGCCGTTTTCCAGAATGTCCTCGGCCAGATGGCGGACGGTCTCGGGATGCAGCGTCTTCTTGCGCGCCGTCGGCACGTAGATCTCGTCGACCTTGACCTTTTGCACTCTGAGCATGCCGATCCCCATGGCGGAAACGCCGCCTCCCCTGAGATAGTCCGTTTGATGGAGGCGGCCAAGGGTGCGGCTAACGAATGCTGGCCCGATCGTTTCCATTTGACGCTGGACCGGCAGATCGCCGAAATGGCGGCCTCGAACTTCTCCGGTGTTCATGACCCATTTGCCGACCGAGTTTCCCGATTTCGGACTGACGCCGGAGCAGCGCCGGCACGCGGTGCGCGGCCATTACTACGAGTGGCCTGGCATGGATGGCGAGCGCGGCGAGATCTGGTGCTACAGCGACCGGTTTTCCTATCGCGCCGGCGAGACGGTGGCGTTGCATGTCAGTTCGACGGCCTCGCGGTTCAATATCGCAATCGTCCGCGACGGCGGCACGGAGACCAAAGTGTTCGAGCAGGCAGGCATTGCGGCACGCTGGCAGGACACGCCCGACCAATGTTCGGCCGAAGGCTGCGGCTGGGATGCGTCCTTCGAATTCCGCGTCGAGGCGGACTGGCCGTCCGGAGCCTACCGGGTGACGCTGACCGCCGATGGCCGTGATGGCAAGCCGATCCAATGCCACCATCTGTTCATCGTCAGCCCACAGCCAGGCCCCAAACCCGGCCGTGTGCTGCAGGTGGCGGCGACGGGCACCTGGCTCGCCTACAACACTTGGGGCGGCTCCAACCACTACCAGGGCATCACCGGGCCGGACCGCAACCAGTATTCGCCCATCGTGTCGACGCAGCGCCCATGGTGCCGTGGCTTCGTGGTGCTGCCGAAGGACGCGCCACGCGTGCCGCTGGAAGTCGCCGTGCCGCCGAAGACGGTGCCGCGTTATCCGCACATGGAATGGGCGCTCGCCACCGGCCATTCGAAGAAATACGCTTCGTCGGGCTGGGCCAGCTATGACAGCCACTTCTTCCGCTTCGCCGAACGGGCCGGCTATGAGGTCGATCTCGCCAGCCAGCATGATTTGCACTTTTCGCCCGAGATTCTCGACGGCTACGACTGCGCCGTCTTCGTCGGCCATGACGAATACTGGACCTGGGAGATGCGCGATGCCGTCGACAATTATGTCGGGCGCGGTGGCCATGCGGCGCGCTTTGCCGGCAATTTCATGTGGCAGACGCGGCTCGAGGACGAAGGTCGCCGGCAGGTCTGCTACAAATATCGCTCGCGTGCCGAAGACCCGGCCTATCTCCCAGGCGGCGACGTCACCCGCGCCACCAATTCCTGGGAAGCGCCGGAAATCGGCCGGCCGGGTTCGGCGACCTTCGGGCTCAATGCGACGCGCGGGGTCTATACCGGCTGGGGCGGTTGCGCGCCGCGCGGCGTGCGTGGCTTTCCGGTCTACCGGCCCGAGCACTGGGCCTTCGCCGGCACTGGCATCTACTACGGTGACCTGCTGGGCGCCGACAGCCATGTCTACGGCTATGAGGTCGACGGGCTCGACTTCGAGATACGCGGCGGCCTGCCCTATCCCACGGCCAAAAGCGGCGCACCTGATGGCCTCCAGGTTCTCGCCGTCGGAATGGCCAGCCAGGTCGAGGAAAGCGCCGATATCCCGATCGAGGACCAGTTCCTCACCGACGAGGATGGGCGCTTCACCGCCGAAACGCTGTTTGGCGAGGCGAGCGACGCCAATCTGGAAAAAGTCAAACGGGGCAATGGCATGATCGTCAACTTCCCGCGCGGCAAGGGCGAGGTGTTCCACGCCGGAAGCTGCGAATGGGTCGCAGGCCTGCTAAGACAGGACCCGATGGTCGAACGCGTCACAAAAAATGTCCTCGATCGTTACCTCGGAAAGTCCTGACATGTCGAAAACCCAGACCGCCGCTCAAGACACCGAAGCTCGGCGAGAATCGCACCTGTTCTATCTGTCCAGCCTGCGCCGGCCGCTGATCGACCGCGCCGAAGGCATCTACATGTGGACGCAGGACGGCCGCCGCTTCATCGACGGATCGAGCGGCCCGATGGTCGCCAATATCGGCCATTCCAACCGCAACGTGCTGGATGCCATGAAGCGGCAGATGGACCGCGCCACCTTCGCCTATCGGCTGCATTTCGAGAACGAGCCGGCGGAGGAGCTTGCGCGGGAACTCGCCGGCAAGCTGCCGGAAGGCATGGACCGCATCTTCTTCGTCTCGGGCGGCTCGGAGGCGACAGAATCCTGCCTCAAGCTTGCGCGGCAATGGGCCGTCGCCACCGGCCAGGCCAGCCGCTGGAAGGTGATCACGCGCTTCCCCTCCTATCATGGCGGCACGCTGGGTTCGCTCTCGATTACCGGCGACGATGCACTTGCCGAAACTTTCGAGCCGATGATGCGGGTGATGCCGACCGTGCCGGCGCCGAACGCCTGGCGCGACCGCGACAATCTTTCGATGGAACAGCGCGGCATTCGATATGCCGACATGCTGGAGGAGAAGATCCTGGCCGAAGGGCCGGAGAGCGTGGTCGCCTTCATCATGGAGCCGATCGGCGGTGCGGCGACCGTGGCCCTGGTCGCGCCTGACAGCTACTATCCGCGCATCCGCCAGATCTGCGACCGCTACGGCATCCTGCTCATCCACGACGAAGTGATGAGCGGCGCCGGCCGCACCGGAAAATTCCTCGGCGGCGATCACTGGAACTGCAAGCCCGACATCGTCGCGCTGTCCAAGGGACTTGGCTCGGGCTATGTGCCGCTTGGCGCGCTGGCGGCACCGATGCGGCTGGTGCAGCCGCTGCTCGCCTCGGGCGGCTTCCAGCACGGCCACACCTACGCCGGCAATCCGCTGGCCTGCGCCGCAGGGCTTGCGGTGCTCGGTGAAATGGACCGGCTTGACCTGATCGCCAATGCGGCTGCCATGGGCGACGTGCTGATGGACGGGCTGAAGAGGCTGGCGAAACGGTTTCCATTCATCGCCGACGTGCGCGGCAAGGGCCTGCTCACCGGCGCCCAGATGGTTGCCGATCCCGAGACGCTCCGACCGATGGACCAGACCAGGAAGGCCACGCAGCGGCTGCTCGACCTCGCCTATGAACGCGGGCTGATCATCTATGGCCGCAGGGTCAAGGGCGGCGTCGACGGCGACAATTTCATGGTCGCGCCGCCGATGATCGTCACCAGGGAGCAGGTCGGCGAGATCGTCTCCATCATCGGCGACTCGCTGGACGTTCTCGCTTCCGAGCTCGACCTGCCGGTCGAAGGTCGGGGGTAGAAGAATGGCGCCGAGAAAGGTCATCATCACCTGCGCCGTCACCGGCTCGGTCCACACGCCGTCTATGTCGCCCTATCTGCCGGTGACGCCGGACCAGATCGCCACCGACGCGATCGCCGCGGCCGAAGCCGGCGCTTCGATCCTGCATCTGCACGCCCGCGACCCCAGGGATGGCCGCCCAACCGCCGATCCGGATGTCTACATGCAGTTCCTGCCGCGCATCAAGCAGGCGACGGATGCGGTGATCAACATCACCACGGGCGGCTCGTCGCTGATGACGCTGGATCAGCGGCTAGCTGCACCGCTCAGGACCGAGCCGGAGATGTGCTCCCTCAACATGGGCTCGATGAATTTCGCGCTGTTTCCCATGCTCGACAAGCCACGGGAATGGCAGCACGAATGGGAGCCCAAGCTGCTGGAAGCGACGCGGGACACCATCTTCAAGAACACCTTCGCCGATATGGAAGGCGTGCTGGAGAGGCTGGGCAAGGGCTGCGGCACGCGCTTCGAATTCGAGTGCTACGATGTCGGCCATCTCTACTCGCTGGCGCATTTCCGCGACCGGGGCCTGGTGTCGGGACCGCTGTTCATCCAGTTCGTGCTGGGCATATTGGGTGGCATCGGCGCCGACCCTGACAATCTCGTCCACATGAAGCGCATCGCAGACAAATTGTTCGGCGACAGCTACCAGTTCTCGGTGCTGGCCGCCGGCCGCAATCAGATGCCGCTGATCTCGATCGCAGCAGCCATGGGCGGTAATGTCCGTGTCGGGCTGGAGGACAGTCTTTATGACGGCCGCCAGCTGGCGAAATCCAATGCCGGCCAGGTGCGCCGCATCCGTGGCATTCTCGACGGGCTCTCGCTGGAGGTCGCCACGCCCGCCGAAGCGCGCGACATGCTGGCCCTCAAGGGCGGCGACCGGGTGGCGTTTTGAGAGACGACCGTGATCAATCCATCAGCCAATGACGTCCGGCTTCGCCCCGGAACCCTTGATGACGCCGAAACCATCCATGCCGCACTCTTGCGCCTCGGCACCCATATCGGCGCGCATGAGGAGATCACGTCCACCGCTGATGATCTCCGCCGCTACGGCTTTGGCGAAAAGCCAGCTTTCTCGACGTTGATCGCCGAGGTCGGCGGCGAGTTCGCCGGTCTCTGCCTGTATTTCCCGATCTTTTCGACCTGGATGGGGCGGCCTGGCGTCTATGTGCAGGACCTCTATGTCGAGGACCGTTTTCGCGGCCGCAAGATCGGCGAGCGGCTGCTGCGGCACGTTGCGGCGCGGTGCCGGAAAGAGGGCGGCGCCTATCTCAGACTGTCCGTCGACACCGACAATGAGGGCGCCAAGGTCTTTTATGAAAGGCTGGGCATCGCCTGGTCGAGCTATGAGCAGACGCAGAAGATCATCGGCGAGGCCTTCTTTGCCTTCGCCGACGCGACCGAGAATGGGGAGCAGGAATGAAAGCCTTCTACGCCGAGGAGCAGAAGCGCCACGACCCCAAGGCATTTCTTTCGAGCGGTGCGGCGCAGCCCAATCCGGAAAAGCCGGAGCGCGTCGAGAGATTGCTAGCCGGCGCAAAATCCGCAGGCTGCACGATCGAGCGGCCGCGCAATCATGGGCTCGGCCCGGTCGCGGCGGTGCATACACCGGAATATCTGCATTTCCTCGAACATATCCACGCTCGCTGGCAGCGCATCGAGGGCGCGTCGGCCGAAGTGATCCCCAACATCCACCCGATCGCGCGCAACGGCTCCTATCCGGCCTCGGCGGTCGGTCAGGCCGGCTACCACATGGCCGATACCGCTTGCCCGATCTCGGGCGAGACATGGCAGAGCGCGCTGTGGAGCGCCTGGAGCGCGGTCGAAGCCGCCGAGGCGGTGATATCAGGCGCACCGGCCGCCTACGCGCTGTGCCGCCCGCCCGGCCATCACGCCTTTGCCGATGTCGCCGGCGGCTTCTGTTTCATCAACAACTCGGCCGTCGCCGCGCAGGTCTTGCGCAAGCAGGCGGCGCGGGTAACGATCCTCGATGTCGACCTGCATCACGGCAACGGCACGCAAGGCATCTTCTATTCACGGCCTGATGTTCTCACCGTCTCGCTGCATGCCGATCCGGTGCGCTTCTATCCGTTCTTCTGGGGCCACGCCGACGAGCGCGGCGAAGGGCCTGGCCTCGGCTACAATTTCAACCTGCCGCTGCTGCGCAAATCCACTGATGCGGCGTTTCTGGAATCGCTAGAGGTGGCGTTCCAGCGCATCCGTGCCTTTTCGCCCGACGCGCTGGTCGTGGCGCTCGGCCTCGACGCGTTCGAGGGCGACCCGTTCGGCGGACTTGCGGTGACGACACCGGGCTTCTCGCGCATCGGCGAGGCCATCGCAAAGCTCGGCCTGCCGACGGTCATCGTCCAGGAAGGCGGTTATCTCTGCGATGAGCTCGGCGACAATCTCACCGCCTTCCTCACCGGCTTCGGCGGCAAGGCGCGGTGATTTTGCCCTGACAGTGCGTCAGGAGCGCTGTTGTCTGAGCATCGCAATCACCCGATGCACGCTCTCCAGCGTCTCGTCGATTTCGGCAGATGTGTTGTAGTGGGCGATGCCGATGCGCACGACGCCTTGCTCGGCCGGAATGCCGAGCTGGTGGACGATCTCCCAGGCATAGTTGTGGCCGGACCACAGGAAGATGTTTTCGGCGTTCATCTGCCGCACGATCGTTTCGGGCACGATGCCGTCGACCGTGAAGGACACGGTCGGCACGCGATCGCCAAGCTGCTTCGGATCGGTGATGCCGTGGATGGTCAAGCCCCCGATATCGGACAGGCCATCGACCAGCCGTTGCGCCAGCGGGTTCTCGTAGGCGGTCGAGACGTCGAACGCCTTGGCGATCTTCCGCCTTCTCGAACCGCCCTCGCCCGCAGCGGCGCCGAGATCGGCAAAGTAATCGACGGCGGCGGTGAGGCCGGCCATCAGCTCGATCTGCGGCGTGCCCAGTTCAAACCGCTCCGGCAGGTCATTGGACGAGCAACGGCACTTGTAAGGTTTCAGACCATCGATGACGTCGCGCCGGCCCCACAATATGCCCATATGCGGACCGAAGAATTTGTAGGCCGAGCAGATCAGGAAATCGCAGCCGATGTCCTGCACGTCGATCAAGCCGTGCGGAGCGAACTGCACGGCGTCGACATAGACAATGGCGCCGGCATTCCTGGAGATGGCGGTCAGCGCCTTCACCCGGTTGATCGAGCCGGTCAGGTTGCTGGCGTAGTTCAACGCGACCAGCCGGGTCCTATCCGTAAGCAGCGGGGCCAGCGTCGCCTCTTCGACCTGCCAGCTCTTTTCGTCGAACGGCAGCCAGCGCACGACGAGGCCGAGGTCCTCGGCCAGTTGCAGCCAGGGTGAGACGTTGCCCTCGTGGTCCATGCGGGTGAGGATGATCTCGTCGCCAGGCTGCATCGTCCGGCCAAGCGTGCGCGACATGTGATAGGTCAGCGTCGTCATGTTGGCGCCGATTATGATCTCCTCGGTGCTTGCGGCGCCAAGGAAATCGGCCATTGCCGCGTGCGCCTCGTCGACGACGGCCTGCGCGGCAACCGTCGTTTCGAAATAGCCGCCGAGATTAGCATTGGTGGTCAGGAGACAGCGCGACACGGCGTCCGCGACGGCTTGCGGCACCTGCGTGCCGGCAGGGTTGTCGAGATAGATGCGGCGGCGGCCCTTATCGGTCAAGGAAAGAGCCGGAAACTTTTGACGCACTGTCTCGACCGGAAAATTCATTGTCGCCCGCTCCCTTGGAATTATCGAGTATTCGGCCACATCCGATCCCGTTCAGGGACAGGGATTGCCGACCCGCTGGTGGATCGCATCCACCGCCTTCTGCATCTCCTCGGTCCAGACGACATCGACGGAAGACAGCGCCATGTCGAGCTGCGAAATGGTCGTCGCGCCGACGATGTTGGAGGTGACGAAGGGCCGACTTGAGACATAGGCATTGGCAAACAATGCCGGCTCTAGGCCAAAGGAGCGCGCCAACTCATTGTATTCGAGCTGGGCTTCGGCGGCACCTGGTGTCTCGTAGCGCTGGCCGCGGTTGAACAGTTGCGAACGCGACCCCTGCGGACGCGCGCCATGGTCGTATTTGCCGGTGAGGTAGCCTTGCGCCAGCGGCGAATAGGGGAGCAGCGACACCTGCTCGCGCTCGCAGACCTCGGCGAGGTTCACCTCGAAGGTGCGGTTGACGAGATTGTAGGCGTTCTGGATCGACGCGACGCGCGGGCCGATACCCTTGTCAGCCTCGGCAAGGAACCGCATCACGCCCCAGGAACTCTCGTTCGACAGGCCGAAATGGCGGATCTTTCCCACCTTCACCAGTTCGTCGAACACGGCGAGCGTCTCGGCGATCGGTGTTTCGTCGGCCGGCGCGCCCACAGAATCGGCGCGCGGCGATACGGCGCCGACGCGCGTCGGATTGGCGCCCCAGGGAATGTCCCGCTCCGGCCAATGGATCTGGTAGAGGTCGATGTAGTCGGTGCCGAGCTTGGCCAGCGATTTCTCGATGGCGTCAAAAATATCGGCGCGCACCAATTGCGATGGCCTGTCGCCGCGAAACCACCGGTTGGCCGTGCGGCCGACGACCTTGGAGGCAAGGATCACCTTGTCGCGGTTGCGGTTGGCTTTCATCCAGCTGCCGATGATCTTTTCGGTCCACCCTTGCGTCTCCGCCTTGGGCGGGATCGGGTAGAGTTCGGCGGTGTCGATGAAATTGACGCCGCGCGAGAAAGCCAGGTCCATCTGGGCGTGGCCTTCGGCCTCTGTGTTCTGCTGGCCCCAGGTCATGGAGCCCAGGCAGATTTGGCTAACAAGAAGATCGGTCCGACCGAGACGGCGTTTGTGCATGGGATTCTGCTCCGGAGGAAAAGCGTGCGCGGCAGCGCGGGGAGGAAGTCCCAAAGCAGAGGCGCTCTCCAAGCCTCGCCAGACCGACTTTTGCGTGAACAAGCTACGTTAGCGGCGAGCACCGGCCAGCGCGCGGCGCTTGGCCTCGTCGATCAGCATGTTGGCCACCTGCATGCGGATCATGGCGCGCTGGCGCAGATGCGGTGCGACACGGTCGGGATGATTGGCGAAGGCAAAGCTGCGGCGCATGCGGCTGAAATCGGCGACCTGCTTGGGCTGATTGAGGCCAAGTTCGACGGCGATGGATTCCGGATCGATCGGCGGCAGCTTCTCCTCGGGCTTTGGCTCTTCGCCGGCGAGAGCCAGTTTGGCATGATCGAGCAAGGCGGCGAATTCGGTCGCCAGATCAGCACCCGCCTCGCGATATTCGGTGGCAAAGCCGCTGCCAGAAACCTTGATGCGGCCGGAATGGAGTTCATCGGCCACCGAGAGATAGTCGAACGGGATGGATGGACGCGCACCGGCCTCCTCGCCCTCGATCCCGTCGCCCTTGTCGGAAGCGACGAAGAGGTCGTCGAGCAACGAAG
This sequence comes from Mesorhizobium sp. M1406, assembly GCF_040317555.1. NCBI lineage: Bacteria > Pseudomonadati > Pseudomonadota > Alphaproteobacteria > Hyphomicrobiales > Phyllobacteriaceae > Mesorhizobium > Mesorhizobium sp. M1406. The sequence goes on from NZ_JAMYKW010000013.1 coordinate 66,674, forward strand.
CGAAATCCCGCTTGGTGCCAGTCGCGATGTCAGCCTCCTCCTTGCCAGACTATCCGGGTGTCGAAGCATAGAATCGGCTCGTTAAAAATGCATGCCATCGATCTTAACGAATTTAGCATTGCCTGGATTGATGCTCGGACACCGCAATCCCGGACAAAAAGCCGGAACGCACTTTCATGCATCCGGAATTCGCCAGGAGTGGCGAGGAAAAACCGGCCATGTAGCCAGCATTCGAGCCTGCGGGGCTCGCCGTGCAAAAGTTTCAGTCCGTTGCAAAATATGGCCGAAGAAATCACCAGCACATGGCTGGCATGCAAATGCTGCACTGCACAATTGTCACGATTCACCTATATTGGCGGCCGTGGAGGACCAACCAGGGGCTTGAATTATGGGTTTCTTCATTGAAATGTTCGCCCGGCCGCGGCCGCAGGAGCATCTGAGATACCGATCCGCGCTCGCACTGCTCCATGCGATGAGCAATGCCGACCGCGCCGACATCGGTATCAAACCGGCCGACTTTCCACGCATTGCCCGCGAAATGTCCATTCGTTAGGCGTATACCGTCGCGAGATGTCCCGGCCTCCACGGGACATCTCGAAACTCAATCCTCAACGCGCTCCCAGGAACGTCGCCTTGCCCAGCGGCACGCCGTTGTGGCGAAGGATGTCGTAAGCCGTGGTGAGGTGAAAATAGAAGTTGGGCATGGCCACATGCAGCAGATACTGCATGCCGGGCATCGAGCTTTCGCGTCCGCCAAGCTTCAGTTCGATGATCTTGTCATCCGAACCGTCGAACTCGTCCGCCGAGAATGTCGCCAGAAGGTCCAGGGTCTTCGTGATGCGCGCCTGGACATCGGCGAAACTCGCCTCGTTGTCCTCGTATCTGGGCACCTCGCGGCCGGCGAGCCGCGACGGCGCACCCTTGGCATGGTCGGTGGCGATCTGCACCTGCCGGGTCAGAGCATACATGTCGGGCGCCAGCCGCGACGTCAAAAACACCTGCGGGTCGATCTTGCGGTCAATCGCATTCTGTTCGGCGGTCGCAAGCACATTGGAAAGTGCTTTCAGCCTGACTGAGAACACAGGCACGGATGCCTCATACATCGATATGGTCACGTCAAATCTCCTGTCCGGCCGAACGCCGGCGGATGCGACGTAGCGCCTTCGCGCACGATTCTTCAAGACCGCCGAACCAGCGCCACCACGTTGCCGCAATCGCCATAGTAGACTCTCCTATCGAGCGGAGATTCCCGATGAGACGCGCCCTTTTCGCAGCGACTGCCTTTCTCTCCCTTGCCCCGATCGGCCAGACGGCATTGGCCGCCGAAGATGCGCCCGAAGCGCCCTATATCGACGACAGGTCGAGCGCCGAGGCGGTCGTCCGCTCGCTCTACAGCGCCATCAACCGGCATGAATTCGCCCGCGCCTGGGGCTATTTCGGCGATACGAAGCCGGCAAAGGATTTCGACAGTTTCGTCAAGGGCTATGACGGGACCGACAAGGTCGAGGTCGAGACCGGGGCCGTTTCGGACGAAGGTGCAGCCGGCAGCATTTTCTACAACGTCCCCGTCGCCATCCGCGCCACCGACAAGACCGGCGGCGAGAAGGTCTTTGCCGGCTGCTATACGCTGCGCCAGGTGAATGCGCAGATCCAGGCGGCGCCACCCTTCGATCCGATCCATATCGAAAAAGGCGCGCTGAAACCCTCCACCGCTGATTTCGAGGAGGCGCTGCCGCCAAGCTGCGGCGACGGGCCGCCACCGCCGAAGAAGGACACGGCACTGGAGCAGGCCAGGAAGGCCTTTCTGGCGACCTATGGCGACCAGTGCGACAAGCAGTTCCTGGCCAATGAGCCGGAGGGCTTTTCGATCAAATACAAGGACAGGAATGCGCAGCCCGGCGATCCTGACAAGGAAACGCGGCTGTTTCATTTTTCGTGTTCGGCCGCCGCCTACAATGAAAGCTCGGTCTACTACATGACGGATGAGGTGGACGGCGTGCGGCAATTGCAGTTCGCCGAACCGGAGACCGATATCCGCTACGAGAACAACGACAGTGACGGCAAGCTGTTGAGCGTGACGGTGATCGGCTTCCACACCACGGGATGGGCCACCAATTCCGACTATGACCCGGACGCCCATACGATCACCACGTTCAACAAATGGCGCGGCATCGGCGATGCCTCCGACTCCGGCACATATCTGTTCCGCAACGGTGATTTTTCGCTGGTCCAGTACGACGTCGATGCGTCCTATGACGGCGAGGAAAATCCGCAGACGGTTGTCGACTACAACACCGCGCCGTAGGGAAGACTCAAATCAAGAACGCCGCGTTCGACCCGTCCTTCGCTTTCACCTTCTCGTTTCAGGCCGCGAACGCATCGGCCGAAAGAAGGCGCGAATGTCCTGGACCAGAAGATTCGGTTCCTCCAGCGCAGCGAAATGGCCGCCTCGCGGCATCGGCGTCCATCGCTGCACGTCGAAGACCCTCGCCACCCAGGAGCGCGGCGGCATTGGCAACTCGCGGGGGAAAAGCGCTACCCCAAGCGGCGGCGAAACGCGCTCCAGAGCCTTGAACGCAAGAGGGGAGAGCCGATTCTCCTTGTAGAGCCGCAAGGACGAGGTGAGCGCATTGGTGAACCAGTAGAGAGAAACGTCCGTAAGGAGCGCGTCCATGCCAAAGGCGCGTTCCACGTCACCGTCGCAATCGCTCCAGGAACGGAACTTTTCGATCATCCAGGCCGCGAGACCGACCGGCGAGTCAGTCAGCGCATAAGCGAGCGTCTGAGGCTTCGTGCCCTGCAGATGGGCATAGGCACCCTCCGTAGCCGTCCAGGCCGCAGCCTTGTCCAGAAAGGCCTGTTCCTCAACGGTGACAGGTGGCTGAGCTGCACCCAAGGGTGGCCGATAGCTCCCGGGAATGTAATTGACGTGGACGCCAAGCACATTTTCAGGAAGGAGCCGCGCCATCCAGGCGGAGACGCCCGCGCCGATGTCGCCGCCCTGGCAAGCGAAGCGGTCATAGCCGAGCCCGCACATCAACTGCACCCATAGCTCCGCGATGCGGCCGGAGTGGAAGCCTGGTTCCGTCGGCGCCTGCGAGAAGCCGTATCCGGGCAAGGAGGGAACCACGACGTGGAAAGCGTCGGCTGGGTCACCACCATGGGCAGATGGGTCCGTCAGCAATGGAATGATGTGTTCCATTTCGATGAAGGAACCGGGCCAGCCATGCGTGATGATCAGCGGCAGCGGCGCCGGTCCGGTGCCTGGCTGGTGGACAAAATGGACGTCCAGGTTGTTCACCCTAGCCAGATATTGCGGCAGCCGGTTCAGCCGCGCCTCTTGCGCTCTCCAGTCGAAGCGATCTCGCCAGTAATCCGCAAGGCGCCCCATGAACGGCAGGTCGGCCCCATCGTTCCAGCCTGTTTCGTTTAGAGAAACTGGCCATCGCGTTGCGTGAAGACGGTCCTGGAGATCCTCAAGTTGTTCGTTCGGAATCTGGATATTGAAGGGGCGAACGTCCATCGTCGTGCTTCCGAGCTGTTGGATCATATCAGCCTACACCAGCAAGAGGATATCGGCCGAGCAATGACCGCCAAACCCACTGCACTTTGGCCGATATACATCAGGGCGCCTTCGACAGCATCCAGTTGAGCGTGCCGCGCCAGTCGATCATGCGGATCGGCGTGCCATGGGTGCCGGTCTCGAAACGGACGAAACGCGTCGGATAGGGATAGGCTTTCGATCTGGCGATGATCGAGCGGAAGAAGGCTTCCTGCTTTTCCACCGGGAAAACCACGTCATGGCTGCCTTGACCGAAGAAGATCGGGACATGGCGCCGGAAGGCGGGGCTTGCCAGGAAACTCTCGTCCCATAGCGAACCGAGCAGCAGCAGCCCGTTGATGCGCCGGCCGGTATCGTTGCGGGCGGCAAGCTTCCAGCACAGGGCGCCGCCCATCGAGCCACAGGCGACGAAGATCTTCGCGCCCGGCGATTGCTCGGCATAGTGATTGATCAGGGCCGCGACCTGCGCCGCGCCGGTGTCGCCGAAATCGGAAAAGTCCGGACTGAGATAGAGGCCGCCATTGCCGGCCATCAGGTTCTTGAGCCGGTTGAAATTACCGCCGAAGGTGAAGTCGTCGACGCCCTGCTTGCGGCTGCCGCCCTGCCCGTGCAGGTAAAGCACGATGATGCCGGCGCCCTCGGTCTTGCCGACGGCAATATGCCTGACATCGCCGGCATCGGTCTTCAAGAGCAGATCCTGCTGCACCTTGCGAACGCCGGTGTCGGTGTATTGGGCGTGCACCCGGCGCTCCGGGACCTGGTCACGCTGGTTGATGTCGCGCATCTCGCGATAGTCGATGACGGTGTAGGCGCCATTGGTGTCGGACGACAGCGTGGCCGGATAGGCGAAGAGATCGTCCTTGAAGGGCTTTAGCTCGAGAGCGGTGGCGTAACCGGCAGAAAACAAGAAAAATATCGAAATCAGAAAGGCATGGAGCGTGACCGCCCCCCTCTGACCTGCCGGCCATCTCCCCCTCAAGGGGAGAGATTGGATGCGCCTTTGGCTTTCGCCAATCTCCAAAGTTGCAAGATGGACGCCGCCATCGAAGCTGCCGATCTCTCCCCTTGAGGGGGAGATGGCCGGCAGGCCAGAGGGGGGTAAAAGCGCAAACGCAGAGGGAAGGAAGCGAGTAGCCATGCCCAAGGCATGCGTAATTCGGCTTGGGTTTGTCAATCCTGCAGCACGCCGCCGGCGCCTTCCAGCGCCTCGCGTGTGTCGACATCGACAGACGCCGCCGTACCGATCTCGACATCGATGACATCGAGCCCTTCGGTCTCGACCAGATGGCGTGCGCCGGTATCGCCTTCGAGATGGGCGATCGCCGGGAATAGCGAACGCGGCAAAAGCACCGGGTTGCCGCGTTTGCCATTATGTGAGGCGCGGACCACCGAATTGCCGCCGGCCTTGCGGAAGGCATCGATCAACCTGTCGAGGTCATCGGACGCGATACCCGGCATGTCGCCGAGAACGATCATTACACCGGCGGAGTCTTCCGGCAGATAGGCAATGCCGGTTTTCAGCGAGGTGGACAGGCCTTCGCTAAAATCGGGATTGTCGGCGAAGGTCACGTCGAGGCCCGCCAGCGCCGCGCGCACCCGCTCGCGCTGGTGGCCGGTGACGACAATCGTGTTAGACGCCTTCGAGCCGAACGCCCGCTCGGCGGTGCGGCGCACCAGCGGCTTGCCATCGAACAGCGCCAGCAGCTTGTTCGGTCCACCCATGCGGCTCGACCGGCCAGCCGCTAGCAGCACGATGCCGACCTTAAGCTGGCTTTTGGCCGGCAGCGGTTCGCGCGGCTGCGGCCGCGTCGGGATTTCCATCAGCAGCCCGCCGACCCCCATGCCGGCGATATCCTTGGCGGTCACATCAAGGCCGGCGATCAACCGATCCAGCACCCAGTCGAAGCCGTTCTCCTTGGGGCTGCGGGCGCAGCCGGGCGCGCCGATGACGCGCTTGCCATCAAGTGTGCCGAGCACCAGCAGATTGCCGGGATCGACCGGCATGCCCGCGCGGATGACAGTACCGCCCGCCCTCTCGATGGCGGCTGGAACGACATCGGCGAAATCGCTCATTGCCGAGGCGCCGAAGATCACCACCATGTCGTTGTCGCGCGCCAGGGAGGCCGCGGCTTCCGCCACCGGTGCGATTTCATGCGGCGTACGGCGCTCCGCCGTCAGCCTGCCGCCCGTGCGCGCCAGCCGGGCCTCGGTGACGCGCAGCGTCTTGTCGAGCACTCCAGGCTTGATGCCCGGCAGAACCGTCTGGATGACGCCGACACGCACCGCCTGGTAGGCATTGACGGCAAAGATCTCGCCGCCCGCGCAAATTTTTGTCGCGGCGTCGACCAGGGCTGAACTGACCGCGAACGGAATAATCTTCACCGTCGCGACCATCTGGCCTTTCTCGACCGGCGCATGCTGCGCCAACGTGGCGATGGTGATGGCCGGATCTATGGCATTGATGGCGTCAACCATCGCGGCATCGACCGTGAAGATGCCCGACGCGCTGGCATGGAGATTGACCCGCCCGGTCGCGGCCGACCTGGCCTCGATGCCGCGAAAGGCCATGCTGTCAGCGATCGCCTGCGCGGCGGCATCCTCGCTGAGGTCGTCGGCGGCCAGCACGGCCGCAACGACCTCAGAAATACCGGCGGCCCGCAGCAGCACCACGTCTTCGGCGTTCAGCCTATGCGCCTTGCGGAAGCGGCGTTCACCAGCGGTGGTGGCATGCGCCAGCACCGCGCCTTCAGCCGCCTCGATCGGGATCGATCCGAACTTCACGCTGCCGCGCCTTTGGCTTCCACACCGCGCGAACGGAAGGCGTGGATCGCTTGCGCCAGCACCGCAACTGCGATCTCAGCCGGGCTGGCAGCACCTATGTCGAGTCCGATCGGCGCATGAATACGGGCGATCTGGTCGGCGGTTGCGCCCAGCGCCAGCAGGCGCTCGACACGCTTGGCATGCGTCTTCCTGCTGCCGAGCGCTCCGACATAGAAACAGTTGGCGTCGAGCGCGGCCTTCAGGGCGAAATCATCGATCTTCGGATCATGGGTGACGGCGGCCAGCGCCGTGTAGCTGTCGAGCGGCTGGCGCTTCAGCACATCCTCCGGCCATTCGGCATGGAGCGCCACGTCGGGAAAGCGATCCGGGGTGGCGAAAGCGGTGCGGGGATCGATGATCTCCACGGGGTAGCCGGCGATTTTCGCCATCGGCGCCAGCGCCTGGCTGATATGGACAGCGCCAATGACGACCAGACGCGGCTGTGGCAGGTGCGCATTGAGAAAGAAGGTTCGCCCCTCGGCTTCGACCGAACCGGAATTGCCAGTGCGGAACGTCCTGGCGATCGCGGCGCCGAGATCGCCGGCGACCTGATCGCCCTCGCGCACGATGCGGTCGCGGCCATCACCGAGATCGGTGACAAGGATCGCCGCGCGGCGGGCGCGGCGTTCGGCGTTCAAAGTTTTTAAGGCATAGGGATCCATCCGAGATCAACCCAGTCTTTCCACATACACCTTGATGCGGCCGCCACAGGACAGGCCGACCTGCCAGGCGGCTTCATCGGCAACGCCGAATTCCAGCATTCTTGCCTTGCCGCTGTCGATGACGTCGATGGCTTCCGTCACCACAGCGCCTTCGACGCAGCCGCCCGAGACGGAGCCGTGGAAATTGCCGTCCGCATCGATGACCAGATGGCTGCCTACGGGACGAGGCGCCGATCCCCAGGTCTCGACCACTGTCGCGATGGCCACGTCCTTGCCGTCCTTCATCCAGCCCTCCGCGATGATCAGGGGGTCGCGGGCCTCATCCAGATAAATGCTGTCGCTCATCGTTGCTTCTCTCAGGGTCTGTTTTTCCTAAAGAACTGGCGAACATATGGCTATGCGGCGTGCCTCGCGCCAGCTTCCAGCCATCGGCGCGGATCAACGGATTGTGCCGACTTCTTGTCCAGCGACGCGCAGAGATCGGCCAGCGCATCGAGATTGTGCACCGAGCGAAACTCGTCGACATGCGGCAGCATCGCCTTGACGCCGCGGGCGCGCGCCTGGAAACCGTCGAAGCGCAGCAGCGGGTTCAGCCAGATCAGCCGCCGGCAGGATTTGTGCAGGCGCTCCATTTCCTCCGACAGTCCGGCGACATCGTCGCGCTCCAGTCCGTCGGTGATCAGAAGCACGACCGCGCCCTGCCCCAGCACGCGCCGCGACCATATCAGGTTGAACTCGGCCAGCGTGTCGCCGATGCGGGTGCCTCCCGACCAGTCCCTGACCGCCGTCGAACAATCGGCAAGGGCGGCATCGGGGTCGCGATGACGCATCTGCCGGGTCAGGTTGGTGAGCCGGGTGCCGAAAACGAACGTGTGCACACGCCGGCGTTTTTCCGTCAGCGCATGCAGGAAATGCAGGAAAATGCGCGTGTACTGGCTCATCGAGCCGGAAATGTCGGCCAGCACAACCAGCGGCGGATGAACCTCGCGAGCTGAGCGGAATTTCGGCAGGATCAGTTCACCGCCGGTGCGCGCCGCTGAGCGCATCATGGCGCGCGGATCGACGCGACGGCCATGCGCATCGGCCTTGAAACGCCGCGTCCGCACCATGTCGAAAGGCAGCCGCAACTGGGCGATCGCCTTCTTGGCGTCAGCCATCTCGGCCGCATTCATCTGGGCAAAGTCCTTGCCGCGCAGCACCTCATTGCCGGAAAAAGTGAAGCGGGCGTCGACCTCGATCTCGGGAATTTCCTGGGCCGGCTGGTTCTTCTGATGGCCTTCGAACATCGCCTGGCTGACACGGTTCTCGGCGGCGCGCGGCTTCTGCTTCTCCCTGACATCAGGCGCCACCGGCGAAAACATCGCCAGCATCTTTTCAATCAGCTCGCGCGATTTCCAGAACAGCCGGAAGGCTTCGTCGAAAGTGGCGTGGTCCTCGTGCCGCGACACCAGCACGGCGTGCAGCGTCCAGTAGAAATCATCCCGCGAGCCGATGCCGGCGACCAGCACCGCCTCGATGGCGTCCTTGACCGAAGCCGGCCCGACCCTCATGCCGGACTTGCGCAGAATGCGGGCGAAATAGACGATGTTGTCGGCGATCCGCCCGTCGGCCTTCGCTTCTTTCGGCTCCTGGTTCGGCATCGCCTACTCCGCTGCCGAAAGCTCGGCCTTCACCTCGTTGAGGATGCGCCGGCCTTCGCCCTGTTCGATACGGGCAATGTCGTCCTGATATTTCAGCAGCACGCCGATCGTGTCGGAGACGGTTTCAGGATCGAGCGCCACCTTGTCGAGCTCGGTCAGCGCGCCGGCCCAGTCGATGGTCTCGGCGACACCCGGCACCTTGAACAGCTCGATCTGGCGCAGCTTCTGGATGAAGGAGACCACTTCGGCCGAAAGCCGTTGATTGGCTTGCGGCACCTTGCGGCGCACGATTTCCAGCTCGCGCTCGGCATTGGGATAGTCGACCCAGTGATAGAGGCAGCGCCGCTTCAGCGCGTCGTGGATCTCGCGGGTGCGGTTGGTGGTGATGATGACGATCGGCGGCTCTTCCGCCTTGATGGTGCCGAGTTCAGGCACCGTGACCTGGAAGTCGGACAGGATTTCGAGCAGGAAGGCTTCGAAGGCCTCGTCGGTGCGGTCGAGCTCGTCGATCAAAAAGACCGGAGCAGCCCCCGCCTTGCCGGTCAGCGCATCGAGCACCGGGCGGCGGATCAGGTATTTTTCGGAGAAGACGTTGCGCTCCATGGCGGAGCGCTCGACCTTGCCGGCCGCCTCCTCCATGCGGATCTCGATCATCTGCGCGGCATAGTTCCACTCATAGACGGCAGACGAGACGTCGAGGCCTTCATAGCACTGCAGGCGGATCAGCCGGCGGCCGAGCGCCTGCGCCAGCACCTTGGCGATCTCGGTCTTGCCGACGCCGGCCTCGCCCTCGAGGAACAGCGGCCGCTTCATGCGCAACGACAGGAACAGCACGGTCGCCAGCGACCGGTCCGCCACATAGTCCGCGCCGGTCAAGAGATCGAGCGTCTCGTCGATCGTCCGCGGCGCGGCGCGCGGTTTCAGCTCGGTCATTCTTTCTCCGTGAACGCCGGCGCTCCGCTTTCCAGAACGTGGTAGCCGCGAGCGTGGTAGATCAGCGGCCGCAAATTATCGCCCATCCGCAGGCCTGTCACCTTGCCAAAAAGCACACGATGGGTGGCGAGGTCCTTGGTGTCGATCAGTTCGCAGTCGAACACGGCGAGCGCGCCCTTCAGCGTCGGCGCGCCAGTCGAGATCACGTCCCATTCGCCGAGCGCGAAACGCTCCTCGACCGGCAGGCCGGTCATGCCGGAAAACCCGACCGACAGCGGCTCCTGATGAGAAGCCAGGGTGTTCAAGGCAAATCTTCCGTTTTTTACGAATGGCTCATTCTTGGGATTTTCACGGTTGAGGCAGACCAGAATGGTTGGGGGCGTGTCCGAGACGGAACAGGCCGCGATCACCGTCGCGCCGCGCTTGCCGGCCGGCCCATCGGTGGTGACAACATGGACATGGCCGGCAAAATGGCTCATCGCGTCGCGGTAGGCCTGCGGCCCAATGTCGTTCTTCTTCAGCACCGTATATTTTCCATGGTCAGGATCCCACCGACATATATGGCCATACATAGCCCGCCACAAGCGAAGTGCTTGAGCCATATCCCGAAATTCGCGTGTTGCACCAAGGTCGGGCAGCCTTTAGGTCTTGGCGGCAAGTAGTGCCAGCAGCATAAGACGGGCACAGAGGACCTCATCGCTCGAATGCGACCCAGGACAAGAACAATAGCGGCGCTGTTCTGGCTGTTTCTGGCCAGTGGTGCGAATGCCCAGACGCTGGTGATCGGCGTCTCAGCGCCCCTGTCTGGACCATCGGCCATTCTCGGCAAGCAGATCGAGGCCGGCACCGGTCAGGCGGCCGAAGCGAACGGCATGGAACTCAAGATCGTGGATGACGCCTGTACCGCCGACGGCGGCGCTGCCGCGGCCAGGGAATTCGTCGCGGCCAAGGTCAATGTCGTGGTCGGATTCCTGTGCACCGAGGCGATCGAGGCGGCGATGCCGATCCTGAAGGATGCCGCCGTTCCAGTCATTACCATTGGCGTGCGAACCGAAAGCCTGACCGACCGCCGCGCCAAGACCGGCTGGCCGGTCTTTCGCCTCGGGCCACGCGGCGACGATGAGCGCAACGCCGTCGCCTCCACCCTCACCCGTCTGTGGCAAAACGAGTTGTTCGCCGTCATCGACGACGGCACCATCTATGGCCGCGAAATCGCCGAGACGTTGCGGGCGGCGGCCGAGCAGGCAGCGCTGAAACCGGTATTCGTCGACACGTTCCGGCCACAACTCGACAACCAGATCGGCATGATCGGCCGGCTGAAGAAAGCCGGCGCCACTCATGTGTTCGCCGGCGGCGACGGTGACGACATAGCCATCATGGGCCGCGATGCCGCACGGCTACAGGCGGGCATCGTCCTTGCCGGCGGCGAGAACCTCCGCACACCGCTCGGCGATGTGCCTTATGCCGTGGGCACATTGATGATCGCACCGCCGGAATGGGCCGAAGTCGCCGACCCCAAAGTATTGTCGGCCTTTGCCACGCAGAAGGTCGTGCCTGACGGTTATACGCTGCCCGCCTACGCGGCGGTCGAGATCGCCAAGGCGGCGTCAGGCTTTTCCGAAGCCTCGGGCAAGCCGCTGACCGAGGCCCTGACCGGACAGGACTTCACCACAGCGATCGGGCCGATCCGCTTTGATGCAAAAGGCGACCTCAGCCAGAGCCCCTACCGCGTCTTCCGATTCGACGGCACGCGCTTTGCTCCCCTGGAAAGCAACTGATGTTTCGCACCGGCCCGCGCAACCTGATCACCGACGTCGCCGGCCTGCGCGTCGGCAACGCGTCCGACGCCAGGCTGAAGTCCGGCGTCACGACCGTGCTCTGCGATGGACCGACGGTGGCCGGTGTCCAGATCCTGGGCGGCGCGCCGGGCACCCGTGAGACCGACCTGCTCGAACCGCACAATTCGGTCGATGTGGTGCACGCCGTGGTGCTTTCGGGCGGTTCGGCTTTCGGCCTCGACGCGGCATCGGGCGTGCAGGCGGCGCTGCGTGAACGCGGCATCGGCCTTGAGGTCGGTGGCTTTCGCGTGCCGATCGTGCCGTCGGCGATCCTGTTCGACCTGCGCAATGGCGGCGACAAGGACTGGGGCCTTTATCCACCCTACCGCGAGCTTGGCTATGAAGCAGCGCAAAAGGCCGCTGCCGATTTCGAGCTCGGCACCATCGGCGCCGGCACGGGTGCGCTGACTTCGGGGTTGAAGGGCGGCCTCGGCTCGGCTTCGACGCTGCTGGACAGTGGCATAACCATCGGTGCGCTGGCCGGCGTCAATCCGACCGGCTCGGTGACCATAACCCGAACCCGCCATTTCTGGGCGGCGCCGTTCGAAATCGGCGACGAATTCGGCGGGCTTGGCTATCCCTCGCCGATGCCGGACGACGCGAAGCGGATCCTGCTGAAATACCGCGACAAGCATGTGGGCAGACAGACGGAGGCCGGCGGCAACACCACCGTCGCCGTCATCGCCACGGACGCGGTTCTCACCAAGGCTGCCGCAAAGCGCCTGGCAATCTCGGCGCATGACGGCTTCGTGCGCGCCATCTGGCCGACGCACACGCCGGCCGATGGCGACCTGGTATTCGCGCTGGCAACAGGGACGAGCGGCATCGAACTCACCGCCGACGCGGCAATCGACCTCTATGCCGCGGCCGGCGCCACGATGGCGCGCGCCATCAGCCGCGGCGTGTTTTCCGCGACGCCGGCCGAAAACGATCTGTTTCCGGTCTGGTCATCGCGTTTGGGATAGACAGAGGCCCTCGATCATACCCGATCGGACTTTTCTTCCTCGAAGGTCACCGCGACATCGGAATTCGCGGACAGCCACACCTTGTTGCCCTCGACCTCCGCAATCAGGCTCACGGGAACATAATGGTGATGGCCCCTGTGAGTACCCTCGCCGCTATCGGCCTTGGTCAGCTTGATGCGCTGGCCGTCGACCTTGTCGACGGTGCCGACATGCACGCCATCGGCGCCGACGACTTCCATATGCTCACGAATTTTGCTGGTGTCGGTCATGGTGGTTCTCCATTGGGACTGCCGACGATAACAAATGACGGGCCGATTGGATGCATCGGCTTTCGCACCGCACGACGTTTTGATTTCGTCGTGGTAGGGGATTGAGACGATCGCGGCTGAGGGTGAAGAAACCGATGCGAATGCTCTTTCTGTTTGCCGTTTGCTTGCTTGGACAGTTTGCGACATCGATGACTGCCCGTGCCGGCGACGTCGCCCAACTTGAAATCCTGGGCTTCACCAAGGACGGCGGCGTCTTCGCTTTCGAGGAATATGGCGTGCAGGACGGATCGGGCTTTCCCTATGCCAACCGCTATTATATCGACACCAGCACCGACAGCTTTCTCAAGGGCACCCCGATCCGGGTCCGGCTCGAAGACGAGAACGCCCAGCTGGATGCGGCGCGCCTTCAGGCCCGGCAAAAGGGCGAAGCCATTGTCGGTCAGGCCGAGCTGAGCGCCAACCGCGGCATAACAGCGGGTTTCAACCCGGTGACCGAGCTTTCGGCCGATCCGCACCGGATGGCTGTCAACCCGCGCCCGATCTTCTCAGCCGTCGACCAACCACTCGAGTTCCGCCTGGACGAGATGGGCATGAACAACACCGAAGGCTGCGAAAGCCAGGGCGAAATCAACGGCTTTCGCTTGCTGCGTATCGAAGCGCAGGATGGCGGCGCCACCAAGCTGCTGCATGAGGACAAGGCGATACCGAAAAGCCGGGGTTGCCCGAACGGCTATCGCATCGGCGCCGTGCAAACCTTTTCAATGGACAGTCTGAGCGCCTACGCGGTGCTGATCGCGGTGCGCCAATACGGCTTCGAGGGACCGGACTTTCGCTGGATCGCGGTGACCGGCCGCCTGTGACATCCCCTGTTCAATCCGCTAGGCGCGACCGCGCCCTGAGCCGCCTTCGCCGCGCGATACCGGAACTTCGCATCGCATTTTTCGGCGCCTTGTTATGGGCGGTGACGATGGGGGCCAGCGCGCTCGTCACCCTGTTCTTGGACAACTGGGAGACCCCGGCGAAAATCCGCATTGTCACCTTGCTTTTCGCTGTGGGAGCTGGGCTGGCCTTTCCGATTGGCCTGTTTGCCGCGAAGCTGGTCTCGCAGGGCAGGCGCTGGGAAGTCGCCTTCGCGGCGGCGTTCGTGTGCCTCACCGCCGCGACGGTCGGCCTGACCGCTGGGCTGTTTGCGCTGCAGTACCGCTCCTACTATGCGGAGTGGCATGCACCTGCCTTTACCTACACCTGGGCCCTCCAGTTCGTCTTCACGACGTTGATTGCGCTCTACCAGTTCGTCGTGCTGGGCATCCGGCTCTACTTTCCGCTTGGTTTCGTGGCCCTGTTTGCCGCGAGCGTCTGGTTTGCGCGCCAGCGGCGTTGAGCATTTTGCTCGCCTCTGTTAGGACGCGGGCAAACCTCTCGATACGTCAGGACTGACCGATGATCCCTCGCTATTCCCGGCCGGAAATGGTCGCCATCTGGTCGCCCGAGACCCGGTTCCGCATCTGGTTCGAGATCGAAGCCTATGCGTGCGACGCACTGGCGGAACTCGGCGTCATCCCCAAGGAAGCCGCAAAAACCATCTGGGAAAAGGGCGGTGCTGCGAAATTCGATGTCGAGGCGATCGACGAGATCGAGCGCGTCACCAAGCATGACGTCATTGCCTTCCTCACCCATCTTGCCGAATTCGTCGGGCCGGACGCCCGCTTCATCCACCAGGGCATGACCTCGTCTGACGTGCTCGACACCTGCTTTGCCGTGCAGCTTACCCGCGCCAGCGACATCCTGCTCGCCGACATCGATGGCCTGCTCGCGGCCCTCAAGCGCCGCGCGTTCGAGCACAAGGACACCGTCACCATCGGCCGCAGCCACGGCATCCATGCCGAGCCGACCACCTTCGGCGTCAAGCTGGCGCAGGCCTATGCCGAGTTCTCGCGCTGCCGCGAGCGGCTGGTGCATGCGCGCGAAGACATCGCCACCTGCGCGATATCGGGCGCGGTCGGCACCTTCGCCAACATCGACCCCTATGTCGAGGAACATGTGGCGGCAAAGCTCGGCCTGAAGCCGGAGCCGGTGTCGACGCAAGTGATCCCCCGCGACCGCCACGCCATGTTCTTCGCCACGCTGGGCGTCATCGCCTCGTCGATCGAACGGCTATCGATCGAGATCCGGCATCTGCAGCGCACCGAAGTGCTGGAAGCGGAGGAGTATTTTTCGCCGGGCCAGAAAGGCTCTTCGGCAATGCCGCACAAGCGCAACCCGGTGCTGACCGAAAACCTCACCGGCCTTGCCCGCATGGTGCGCTCCATGGCACTGCCGGCGATGGAGAATGTGGCGCTCTGGCACGAGCGCGACATCTCGCACTCCTCAGTCGAGCGCATGATCGGGCCGGACGCCACGGTGACGCTCGATTTCGCGCTGTCACGATTGACCGGCGTCATCGACAAGCTGCTTGTCTATCCCGACAACATGCTGAAGAACATGAACAAGTTCCGCGGTCTCGTGCATTCGCAGCGCGTCATGCTGGCGCTGACGCAGGCCGGCCTGTCGCGCGAAGACTCCTACCGGCTGGTGCAGCGCAACGCCATGAAGGTATGGGAGCAAGGCGCTGATTTCCTTGAAGAATTGCTCGCCGACAAGGAAGTGACCGCAGCGCTACCGGAAGCTGAAATCCGCGAGAAATTCGACCTAGGCTATCACACCAAGCACGTCGACACGATCTTCAAGCGGGTGTTCGGCGAAGCCTGAGACGAGCTTTCCTTCTCCCCGTCACTATACGGGGAGAAGGTGCCGGCAGGCGGTTGAGGGGCAGCGCTGACTTTAGCGACGATCGCGCCCATTCAGGCTTTGACAATTTCACGACCTTGGCGCTGCCCCTCATTGCCCTGCCGGGCATTTCTCCCCGTATAGTGACGGGGAGAAAGACGCGCTCGATGGCGATCAGGCTTTGCCGGGAACAGTCCTGATGACCGTGCCCCAGGGATCTTCGCGGGTTATCGGGCTGGTCACATTGTCCGAACGCATTTCGACCCAGGCCAGACCGGATCTGCTCGGATCGCGGCGGCCGGCGCCCGAACTCTGCCAGGCGTTGGCGCCGATGTGGTGGTGATAGCCGCCGGAGGACAGGAACACCGCCTGGCCGCCATATTTGGCCACCGTGTCGAAGCCGAATTCCTGGTTCCACCAGGCCTCGGCGTCTTCCGGCCGGCCCACCCGCAGGTGGACATGGCCGACGATGCTGTTTTCCGGCGCGCCCTGCCAGCCGACGTCACCCGCCGGCACTTCGGCAACGACCGACGGAATGTTCAGCCGCTCTGTCGCCATGGCAATCTTGTCGCCATTCCACTTCCAGTCCTGCGGACGGCGGTCGGCATAGATCTCGATGCCGTTGCCTTCGGGGTCGGTCAGGTACAGCGCCTCGCTGACCAGATGGTCGGAAGCCCCTTCGATGGTGATCTTGCCGGCGATGGCGTGGTTGATCCAGCGGCCGAGATCGGCGCGGCTGGGCAGCAGGAAGGCGGTGTGGAACAGGCCGGCGCCGCGCGGATCATCCGGCTTGGCCGAAGCATCTGCCTCGATGACCAGCAACGGACGGTTGGCTGCGCCCAGCGTGATCGCGCCGTCGGCACGGCTCAATTCCCGCAAGCCGACGACGCTACGATAGTAGGCCGCGAGGCTTTCAGGGTCGCGCGCTTTCAACCCAACGCGGGCAACGCTGACCGGCGTGGTGGCGGCAAAGGGCAGTTCACTCATCAAATGCTCCGTTCGACCGGCCTGCGGTGAAGCTCCCAAGGCAAAAAATCCGCGCCGCCAATCATTGTACGCCGTGTCAGGGTTTCCGCACACGGCTGTTTCTTTTCCTGACCACAGATCGTCCATCGGCATCGTTCACACAAGACGCGAAGAAGCGAACATCGTGTTCACTATTATGATCAAGAGCGCTGTTCATGACCCGTTGCACGAAGCGACGCGGCTCGCTATCTCAGCGCCATGAAAGTCAAGGAAGCAGATATTCTCATCGTGCCGGGCTACACCAATTCCGGCCCTGACCATTGGCAGAGCCGCTGGCAGTCGAAGCTGTCGACGGCGCGCAGGGTTGAGCAGGCGGAGTGGTCGAAGCCGGTGCGCGACGACTGGACGGACAATGTTGCCAAGGCGGTCAACGAGGCCGAGAGGCCGGTCGTACTGGTGGCGCACTCGCTCGGCGTCGCCACGGCGGTGCAAGCCATCCCGCGGTTCCGCAAGCAGGTCGCCGGGGCCTTCTTCGTGGCGCCGCCCGATGTCGCCAATCCCGAGATCAGGCCGAGGCACCTGATGACCTTCGGCCCCTACCCGCGCGAGCCGCTGCCCTTTCCGTCCATCGTGATCGCCAGCCGCAACGATCCGTTCTGCGCCTTCGATGTCGCCGAGGACATTGCCCGAGCATGGGGTTCGCTGTTCGTCGATGCCGGCGAGACGGGTCACCTCAACGCGGATTCGGGCTTTGGTCCGTGGCCCGAAGGCTCGATGACCTTCGCCAAATTCCTGACGGACCTGAAGGCCTGAGCTTCCTCAGGAGCCGATCGAATCCCTGACGCTGTTGATCAGGGCTTTTGCACCGAGCCCGATCAGCGCGTGTTCCGAACCCATGGCCAGCAGGCGGTAGCCCATCGACACGACACGGCCTGCAATTGCCGGGTCGACAACATAGATCGCCGCATGTTTGCCGGCCTTGCGGGTGCGCTCGGCGACCGACGCCACTGTCTCCATCATGCATTCCAGCGTCGAATCGACCGTGGAGCCATTGCTCCAGGCGATCGAGAAATCCGACGGGCCGAGGAAAATACCGTCGATGCCGGGCGTGTCGAGAATGCCATCGAGCGCATCGAGGGCCGCGCGCGTCTCGACCATGGCGAAGGCCACTGTGCGCTGGTTGCTGTCGCGCAGCCATTCCGCCTGGTCGCCCTTGCCGTGGCGTGGAAAAGCGTAGGTTGGGCCCCAGGAACGCTCGCCGAGCGGCGGGTATTTCATGGCGGCGGCGAACAGTTTGGCGTCAGCCACCGAATTGACCATCGGCGCGATGACCGCCTCGGCGCCAAAATCGAGCGCGCGGCTTGCCATGTCGAAACGGCCGACGGGAATGCGCACCAGCGCCGGCTTGCCGGCAGCGAGCACCGGCACCAGCCCACGCAGCACGCTGTCCTCGTGATGGCCGCCATGCTGCATGTCGAGCGTGACCGCATCAAAACCCTGCTTGGCGACGATTTCGACGGTCAGGGCATCCGGCACGCCGGACCATGCGGTGAACAGCGTTTCATCGGCCGCAAGACGGGACTTCAGGGACATCTGATCGCTTCCTTGTTAATGTCGGCAGTTTCAGCCGGAAACCGCGGCAAAGGCAAAGAAAAACCGCCCGGATAGACCGGGCGGTCGATTGGTCCAGTCATTCTTTGGTCTGTCGCAGGGTCTTCGTCGCAAAACCGTAGGACACTTTTGCGGAACCTGCTTCGGCCGGATCAGGTGTTCTTGATCTCCTCGATCGCCTGCGCCATCAACTCGTCCATGGTGCGGCGGATCTGATGGTCCGACTGGTCTACGCCGGCCGCATCGAAATCCTTGCGGATCTTGCGGAACACGTCGTGGTCGCCGGCTTCCTCGATGTCGGAAACAACCACTTCCCTGGCATAGGCGTCGGCGTCGGTGCCGGACTTTCCGAGCTTTTCGGCGGCCCACAGGCCGAGCGCCTTGTTGCGACGCGCCGCGGCCTTGAACCGAAGTTCCTCGTCGAAAGCAAACTTGCGCTCAAAGCCCTCTTCGCGGTCTTTCATGCTGCTCATGGCGTCCCTCCGGGTCAAATTCGATTCGTTGGCGGTGGATATGTGTGTTGCTAAAGCACAAACCAAAAGGTCGCGGGCCGGTCAATACGCTTCGTTGCATGCTGCGCTGCGGCATTTCAGTCCCGAAAGCGGTTGATTGGAAGGATTTGCCGATTGAGCAAATGTTGCGATTGGGATAGACCCGGCATTGAACCCTACCGTAGCCGCACTATTTCAGGCAGACGGACAGGAAATGGTCTGATACCGCCTGTCCGGAACCCCAGAGAAAAAATCAGATGAAAAATCGCCGCCGCATTTATGAAGGCAAGGCCAAGATCCTCTATGAGGGACCCGAGCCGGGTACGCTCATCCAGTTCTTCAAGGACGACGCAACCGCGTTCAACAAGAAGAAGCATGAAGTCGTCGACGGCAAGGGTGTGCTCAACAACCGTATTTCCGAACACATCTTCAACCACCTCAACCGCATGGGCATCCCGACCCACTTCATCCGCCGGCTCAACATGCGCGAGCAGCTGATCAAGGAAGTCGAGATCATTCCGCTCGAAATCGTCGTGCGTAACGTCGCCGCCGGTTCGCTGTCCAAGCGCCTCGGCATCGAGGAAGGCACCGTTTTGCCGCGTTCGATCATCGAATTCTACTACAAGGCAGACGCGCTCGACGATCCGATGGTGTCGGAAGAGCACATCACCGCGTTCGGCTGGGCGAGCCCGCAGGAGATCGACGACGTCATGGCGCTGGCCATCCGCGTCAACGACTTCCTCTCCGGCCTGTTCATGGGCGTCGGCATCCAGCTCGTCGACTTCAAGATCGAATGCGGCCGCCTGTTCGAGGGCGACATGATGCGCATTGTCGTCGCCGACGAGATTTCGCCGGATTCCTGCCGCCTGTGGGACGTGGCGACACATGACAAGCTCGACAAGGACCGCTTCCGCCGCGACATGGGCGGCCTCGTCGAAGCCTATCAGGAAGTTGCCCGCCGCCTCGGTATCATGAACGAGAACGAGCCGCCGCGCCCGACCGGTCCGGTGCTTGTCGCCTCGACCGAAGGCATCAAAGGCAAGCCGCACTAAGACCGACATTCGAATAGGAGCATGTCCAGCGTGATCAAAGCCCGCATTACCGTCACCCTCAAGAACGGCGTGCTCGACCCGCAAGGCAAGGCGATCGAACATGCCCTGTCCGGATTGGGCTTCGGCGGTGTCGGTGCGGTGCGGCAGGGCAAGGTGTTCGACGTCGAACTGGCGGAAAGCGACAAGGCCAAGGCCGAGGCCGATCTCAAGGCCATGTGCGACAAGCTGCTGGCGAACACGGTGATTGAGAACTATAGTGTGACGCTTACCTGAGGTTGTACCGGAGGCGCTATGGCGGAAGTCACGAATGAATTGATGTTCGAGCTTCTCAAGCGTGTGCATCACGACATCGGCGAGCTTCGTCAGGACGTTTCCGAGACGAAACGGGAATTGAATGTGATGCGGGGCCACATGGTGGCCACGCAAAGCGATATCCATAACGTCTATGGCATTCTCACCCGTCAGGATGAGCGCCTTGAACGCATAGATAGACGTCTTGATCTGCGAGAACTCGCCGAAGCACAGAGGCCTTACGAACCCAAATGAAATCAGCCGTCGTCCTCCTGCCTGGCCTCAACCGAGACCGCGACATGATCGCGGCGCTGACCAAGATTTCTGGAAAGCCGCCGGTCACGGTCTGGCAGACCGATACCGAAATCCCCGATGTCGACCTGATCGCCATTCCCGGCGGTTTTTCCTTCGGCGATTATCTGCGCTGCGGCGCGATCGCGGCGCGCATGCCGGTCATGCGGGCGGTGGCCGAAAAGGCAGCCGCGGGCGTGACGGTCATCGGCGTCTGCAACGGTTTCCAGATCCTGGTCGAGGCCGGCCTGCTGCCGGGCGCCTTGATGCGCAACACCTCACTGAAGTTCGTCTGCCGGCAAGTGAAGCTTGAGATCACCAACGCCAACACCATGTTCACCCGCCGCTACCAGCCAGGCCAGATCATCCGCACGCCGGTTGCGCATCATGACGGCAATTATTTCGCCGACGCCGACACGCTTGCCCGTCTCGAAGGCGAAGGCCAGGTGGTGTTCCGCTACGCGGACGGCACCAATCCCAACGGCTCGATCAACGACATTGCCGGCATCATCAACGACCGCGGCAATGTGCTCGGCCTGATGCCGCACCCGGAAAACCTGATCGAAGCAGCCCATGGCGGTACCGACGGCCGTGGACTGTTCGAAAGTGCGCTTGGCATTGCGGCCTGAAATCATCTAGGCGAGCGTCTTGAAAACAGCCGGACATTCCTGTCTCTTTGTCGAGGCAAGTCCGCTTTATGGGGGAGAAAAACGGTCATGAAACTCTATTCGCGGCCGTTGTCGCCCTATTCGTCGATCGTGCGGGCGCTGGCCTACATCAAGGACGTGCCGCTCAAGATCATCGCGCCACCGCCCGGCTTTCCCATTCCGGAACAATTTCGCGCCATCTCGCCGATGAACCGGATTCCGGTGCTGATCACCGGCTCTGGCGAAACGATCGTCGAATCGGTGGTTATCGCCGAGTATCTCGAAGAACGGTTTCCGGAACCGGCGCTGCTGCCGCCCGACTCCAAGGACCGCGCGCTGGTGCGCATGTTCGCCCGCATCACCGATCTCGATGTGCTGACCCCGATGATGAAGCTTTTCGAGCTTCATTCCATGCCGAAGCGAAACAGTGCCGAGATCGACGCCCAGTTCGTCCGCTTGCACCATGGACTGGCGGCGATCGAGGAGCGCATGGCGCAAGGGCCCTTCGCGCTCGGTGACGACATCAGTTTCGCCGATGCCTGGCTGACGCCGACGCGGTTCATCTTCAACAATTTCCGCGCCATGACAGGACGCCACGACCTGCTCGATGCCTATCCCAAATTCGACGCCTATGAGCAGATCGCCTCGCAGCATCCGGCATTGTCGCGGGTCTGGGGCGAGATGACCGACGGCCTAGAGAACTTTCTGTCCGAGCTTGAGATGGGGGCCGCTTGACCAGGAACAAGACGATGGCGCTGGTTGCCGCCGCGGGTTTCGCGCTGGCATCCTGCCAATCGACCCCGAAAAGCACGCCGGTCCCGTCAGGCAAAAGTGCGGCGTTGCTGGCCATGGAACAAGTGGCGATATCAGCCCATAAATGCTGGATCGCCAGCAAGGACCCGGCCTTCAAGCAGTATCAGATGGCCAATGAACTGAATTCGTTCAGCGGCACGCCGCGTTTCCTGCTGGTGCCGGCCAAGCACTATGGCGGCAAACCGTTGCTGGTCGTACAGGCGCAAGGCAATTCAAGCCGCGTCGACGTGTTCGGGCCGCTGATGAACGATCCGCTCGGCGCCCGCATCGGCTCGGACATCGCCCGCTGGCAAGCCGGCAATCCGGCCTGCGCCGCGACCGCCTAGCCATGGGCCGCTTTCTGCGGATAGCGGGTCTGGTCATTGGCCTGGCCGGGCTCATCCTGCAGTTCTGCATCAGCATTCCGGCGTCGATGGAAGCAGGCCGCGGCCTGCTCGGCTCCATCATTTTCGTTCTCAGCTTCTTCACCATCCTGACCAACATCGGCGCCGTGCTGGTGTACACCTCGCTGCTGTCGTCCACCGGCTATGCATGGCTGCCGGCCTTCGCCGGGACGCGGATGCGGGCTGGCGTTGCCGTTTCGATCGCGCTGGTCTTCATCATCTACGCCACGGTTCTGGCACAGCTTTGGCAGCCGCGAGGACTGTTCCTGTTCTCCGACGTCCTGCTGCATTATGTGACGCCGGTGCTGTTCGTGCTGTGGTGGCTGATATCAGGCGCCGACGGTCGGACGCGGTGGAGCGACATTTCCTGGTGGGTGCTCTATCCCGTCGCCTATCTGATCTATGCGCTGGCGCGGGCGCCGCTTGCCGGCGAGGTGCCCTACCCGTTCCTAGACGTCGCCAAGAACGGCGCGGCCAGCGTCGCCATCTCAGCGGCGGCCATCACCGGACTTTTTATCGTGCTGGGCGTGGTCGCCATCCTTGCGGATCATGGCGTTGCGCGCACCAGGGCATCGAGCGTCCGTTAGGGCTATGCGGATCTTCGATCGGTCCGCATTTCCTTTTTGGACCATGGTCTTCCCCAAAAACCGGGTCAGTCCCAGAACGGCCTGATACTCTCGCGGTGGGCATCGCAGCGCGAGACGCCGATATCCTTGAGTTGGTCATCGGTCATTTCCAGCAGCGCCAACCTGCTGCGCCGACGCTCCAGCAGATGATCGATCGATTTTGCCAGCGACCTGACCACGCGCACCAGACGGCTGACAAAACCGCTTTGGCCCGATGGGCGTGCCGATTGGCCTGACGATTCGGCTCTCGAATGACGGATTGTAGCGATTGTATTCATTTTCTCTCTACCGGAATTCCAAATTGCACCCGTTTTTGACGCAATACTGATATGTATTGACTCATAATTCGGCGCAATATACAAAATTGTCACCATGACAAATTGGCTTCCAGATCTCACCGCCGGCTCCGGCCCGCTTTATCAGCGCCTGGCGGATTCGATCGAAACGGATATCGATCGGGGCGTGATCGATGCCGGAGCAAAGCTGCCGCCGCAACGCGACCTCGCCTACGACATCGGCACCACCGTCGGCACGGTCGGCCGGGCCTATCAATTGCTGCGCGAGCGCGGGCTGGTGAGCGGCGAAGTCGGGCGTGGAACCTATGTTCTCGGCCAGCGCGCCGATGGCGCGAAGCCGAATTTTCCGGCGCCGGACGCCGGCGGCGAAGGCACTCGCCATATCGATGCACCGCGCGGCAAACTGCGTTTCGACAGCACGGCAGCGGCATACGTCGGTCAGGGCGCTGATATCGCCGATGTCCTGTCGCGCACGGCACAGGACCATCCGCATGAGATTTCAAGCTACACGCGAGATTTCCCCGACCGCTGGTACGAAGCCGGCGCCCGCTGGCTGTCGCGCAATTCGTTTCGCCCAAATGCCGACGCCATCGTCCCGACGCTCGGCACCCACGCCGCGGTGATGGCGGCAATCGCAGCGCTGACCACGCCCGGCGATTATGTCGCCTTCGAGCACCTCACCTACTCGCAGATTTCCCGTAGCGCCGGGCTGATCGGCCGGCGCACCGCGCTGGTGGCGTCTGACGACGAGGGCCTCGACCCGCAGGATTTCGAGCGCGTCTGCGCGCAAAAGCATCCCAGGATGATCTTCCTGATGCCGACGGCGCAAAACCCGACGCTGGTGACCTTGTCGGCGGCGCGCCGCGAAGCAATCGCGCGTGTCGCACGCGAATACAATGTCGTCCTCATCGAGGACGATCTCTACGGCAATTTGACCGACGATCCGACACCGTTGCTGGCCGAATATGCCCCTGAACGCACCATCGTCGCCGGTGGCCTGTCGAAGTCGGTCGCGGCGGGTGTGCGCGGCGGCTGGCTTTCCTGCCCGCCTGCCTATCGTCACCGCATCCGCGTCGCCCACAAGATGATGACCGGCGGCATGCCCTTCCTGCTGGCGGAGGTGAATACAAGGCTGGTGCTGTCGGGCCAGGCGGACGAGATACGCGGGCGCAGCATCGCCGAAATCCGCGCCCGCATAGCGATCGTGCGCGAGACTTTGGCGGGCTTCGCGTTCAAGTCACATGACAGGGTGCCCTTTGTCTGGCTGACCCTGCCCGACCCCTGGCTCTCCGGCACCTTCAAGAACGCCTGCCTTGAGCATGGCGTGCTGATCGACGACGAGGACGAGTTCAAGGCCGGCCGTTCCGAGCAGGTTTTCCATGGCGTTCGCTTCGGCGTTTCGCAACCACGGCAGCGCAAGGACATCGCCGAAGGCGTTGCGGTGATACGGCGACTTCTCGAGGAAGGCCGTGCCGGCTACGACAGCTTCTCCTGAGCCAGCTCGCGACTGACGCGCCCTTCATTTCTGAAGCGCCGGCTTGGCGCAGAGCAGCCCGTAAAACCTAGCTCTCAGGATCAGCCCTCTGCCTTGAAGTTCTTGGCTTCCTTCTCGGCCTTGTCTTTCCCGTGCTTCTCGGCCAGCTCCTTGGCCTGCCCAGGCGAAACGTCGGTGGTCTCCGCGATATGCATAGCCTCCTTGTCCGAGAGGCGATTGTCTTTCTTGCCTTGCTTGGTGGCCATGGTCCAAATCTCCTGATTGGTTGGAGACCTAACGGCCGGGATGTCATCCCGTTCCCCAATGGCGGTGAAGAAGCCTCTCGCGAACAGATACAATGTTCCCCCACGACTGCCGCTACGCGCGGATCGATGGCCGGACCAAAGCCGCGATCTCGTCGCACCCGTCATCGCCTTGTAGCTTTCCGTTGTTTTTCAGCATCCGATGGGTGTATTGGCTCCCAAGCTTGCGATAAGACGGGACTCAAAATCCCAACGCGCCCCGGATAAAAATCGCCGCCCATGACCATTTCCAATTCCGTGCCGATCACCCCCGAGCTCATCGCCGCGCACGGGCTGAAGCCCGACGAGTATCAGCGCATCCTCGACCTCGTTGGCCGCGAGCCGAGCTTTACCGAACTTGGCATCTTCTCGGCGATGTGGAACGAGCACTGCTCCTACAAATCCTCGAAGAAGTGGCTGCGCACGCTGCCGACCACCGGCCCGCAGGTGATCCAGGGTCCGGGCGAGAATGCCGGCGTGGTCGACATCGGCGACGGCGAATGCGTCGTCTTCAAGATGGAGAGCCACAACCACCCATCCTACATCGAGCCCTACCAGGGTGCGGCGACCGGCGTCGGCGGCATATTGCGCGACGTGTTCACCATGGGCGCGCGGCCGATCGCGGCGATGAATGCACTGCGCTTCGGCGCGCCTGACCATCCCAAAACGCGGCATCTGGTCAGCGGCGTGGTTTCCGGCGTCGGCGGCTATGGCAACGCCTTCGGCGTGCCGACGGTCGGCGGCGAGGTCAATTTCGACGCCCGCTACAACGGCAACATCCTGGTCAACGCTTTCGCGGCCGGCATAGCCAAGACAGACGCTATCTTCCTGTCCGAGGCCAAGGGCGTCGGCCTGCCGGTAGTCTATCTCGGCGCCAAGACCGGCCGCGACGGCGTCGGCGGCGCCACGATGGCTTCGGCTGAATTCGACGACAAGATCGACGAGAAGCGCCCGACCGTGCAGGTCGGCGACCCTTTCACCGAAAAGTGCCTGCTGGAAGCGTGCCTCGAACTGATGGCCTCGGGCGCCGTCATCGCCATCCAGGACATGGGTGCGGCCGGCCTCACCTGCTCGGCGGTCGAGATGGGCGCCAAGGGCGATCTCGGCATCGAGCTCGATCTCGACAAGGTGCCGGTGCGCGAAGAGCGCATGAGCGCCTACGAAATGATGCTTTCGGAAAGCCAGGAGCGCATGCTGATGGTGCTGCGCCCCGAGAAGGAAAAGGAAGCCGAGGCGATCTTCCACAAATGGGGGCTCGACTTCGCCATCGTCGGCAAGACCACCGACGATCTGCGCTTCCGCGTCCTGCACCAGGGCGATGAGGTCGCCGACCTGCCGATCAAGGATCTCGGCGACAAGGCGCCTGAGTACGACAGGCCGTGGGTCGAGCCGAAGAAGCCGGCGCCGCTGGCCGCCAATGACGTCCCGCAGGCCGATGTTGCCGATGCGCTCCTGAAGCTGCTCGGCGGACCGGATCTTTCCTCGCGCCGCTGGGTCTGGGAGCAATACGACACGCTGATCCAGGGCAATTCGCTGCAGCTTCCCGGCGGCGATGCCGGTGTGGTGCGCGTCGAAGGTCATCCCACCAAGGCGCTCGCTTTCTCGTCCGACGTGACGCCGCGCTACTGCGAGGCCGACCCCTATGAGGGCGGCAAGCAGGCGGTGGCTGAATGCTGGCGCAATTTGACCGCCACCGGCGCCCTGCCGCTGGCCGCCACCGACAATCTCAATTTCGGCAATCCGGAACGGCCCGAGATCATGGGGCAATTGGTCGGCGCGGTGAAAGGCATAGGCGAGGCCTGCCGGGCGCTCGGCTTTCCGATCGTCTCCGGCAACGTCTCGCTCTACAACGAGACCAACGGCCAGGGCATTCTGCCGACGCCGACCATCGGCGGCGTCGGCCTGATCGCTGACTGGTCGAAGATGGTGCGGACCGGCTTTGCCGCGCAAGGCCAGATGATCCTGCTGGTCGGCGCGCCGGCCTCCTGGGGAACGCATCTCGGCCAGTCGGTCTATTTCAGGGACATCCACGGCCGCACGGATGGCCCGCCGCCGCCGGTCGACCTCGATCATGAAAGGCGCGTCGGTGACCATGTGCGCGCGCTCATCGCGTCCGGCATCGTCACGGCGGCGCATGACGTGTCCGATGGCGGCATCGCCGTGGCTTTGGCCGAAATGGCGATGGCGTCCGGCATCGGCGCGACTGTCCCAGGACTTGTCGGCACCGATCCAATCCCGGTCTGGTTCGGTGAGGATCAGGGCCGTTATCTCCTGACGCTGTCGATCGACCCGCATGGCGAAGAATGGGACGCCATCCGCAAGCAGCAGAGCGAACTCGGCATCTTCGCGCCGTGGATCGGTTCGACCGGCGGCAGCGCGCTGAAGCTTGGCGAGGCGCGGGCAATCCCTGTCGATGAATTGACCGCGGCACACGAAGGCTGGTTCCCCCGCTTCATGGACCAGGCCAGTTGACCGGACTGGCTGCCCGGGCGCTGCTTGCAGTCGTCTTCTGGCCGTCGCTGTTCTTCTTCTGGTTCCTTGGGCCGTTCGTCTTTTTCCTGCTGTCGACGACCTCAAGCGAGGTTTGCCCCCAGCTGGAAACGCGCGCGCAGTTTCTTGCCGCGGCCAATGGCGCCATCCCGATGCTCGTCGCGCAAAACCTCATCTACGCGATCCCGATCGTCTGCCTGGTGCTTTGGGGCCGCCTTTTCCCGGATCCGGAACGGGCGAGGCATATCGTCACCTGCATCAAGCTTTTTGCTTGCGCGGCCGTCATAGGGGCGCTGTGGGAGTACGGCTCCTCGCTGATCTGCGACGGCTACGGCCAACCGTTCTTCTCGCCGCTCTGGCAGATGACGAGTTATCTTCCCATTGTCGGCCTGGTTATCTACGTTCCCCTCTATGTGCTGGCCTTCAGCCTTGGCCGCGCCTTCTCGACACGCGAGGACGTTGTCGAGGATGAAGCAAGCCCACCGGCCTAGGTCTTCCCTGTGGTTCTCGGACCGTCTTGCCTTTGGCGGGACAGAACGGCTTCAATCCGGACCGGAAAGGCTTTAGGCTCGCCCGACTCTCATCTCATGGCCGGCTACCGGCCGCTCGAAACAGGATTTAGCCATGGCAATGGATGCTCACGACATCGAAAAACTGATCAAGGAAGGCATTCCGGACGCCAAGGTGACAATTCGCGATCTTGCCGGTGATGGCGACCATTATGCTGCCGAGGTGGTGGCCGAAAGCTTTCGGGGAAAAAGCCGCGTGCAGCAGCACCAGATGGTCTATGACGCGCTGAAGGGCAATATGGGCGGCGTGCTGCACGCGCTGGCGCTACAGACCAGCGTTCCCGACTGACCCGCACCGGAACAACCGCAACCACGCGAATCAGTGTCGAGAGAACTGCTTGGCCCAACACAGCCCATCCTTTGCGCCATTTCAGCCACGGCACGGCTAAAGTCTTGTTTCGGGCAATCGTTGGGTTTATTTGAAGGGAAATGTTTCGAGCCTGACTTCCACAGGCGGGAAAGGATATTCCATGAGCGGTATCAACGACTACATCGACAACGAAGTGAAGGGCAACGACGTCGTCCTTTTCATGAAGGGCACGCCCGGTTTCCCGCAATGCGGATTTTCCGGCCAGGTCGTCCAGATCCTCGACTATATCGGCGCCGACTACAAAGGCGTCGACGTGCTGACTTCGGCCGAACTGCGCCAGGGCATCAAGGAATATTCCAACTGGCCGACGATCCCGCAGCTCTACGTCAAGGGTGAATTCGTCGGCGGCTGCGATATCATCCGCGAGATGTTCCAGGCGGGCGAACTCCAGACATTCCTTGTCGAAAAGGGCGTCGGCGTCAAAGGCGCCGCCTGACCGCTATTTTTCGTGCATGTCGTCTGCCTAACTGCCGCACACGTGCATGAAACGCCAGGGCAGCCCACCTCGGCAATTTTTATGTCCTGTATGCAGGACCGAGACGAGCCAATGCGCCGGCCCGCCGGCGCATTTTCGTTTTAAAGATCGGACTTGCCGTGGACCAGCAAAAATCAGCGCCGCAATCGGTACTGCCCATTCCACGCTGGGAGTTCATCGCGCTGTGCGCCGCGCTGATGGCGCTGAACTCGCTGGCCATCGACATCATGCTGCCGGCTCTGCAGCAGATCGGCGCCTCGCTCGGCGTCGAGAACGAAAACCACCGGCAATATGTAATCACCGCCTATATTCTGGGCTTCGGCGGCGGCCAGCTGTTCTTTGGGCCGATCTCGGATCGCTTCGGCCGTCGCGCGCCGCTGGTCGCCGGGCTGGTGGTCTATGTCGCCGCGGCCGCGGCGGCCGCCGTTGCACCCAGCTTTGAAACACTGCTCTTGTGCCGGGCCGTGCAAGGCATTGGTGCTGCCGCGACCCGCGTCATCGCCGTCTCGATCGTGCGCGATACATTCGACGGCCGGCGCATGGCCGAGGTGATGTCACTGATCTTCATGGTGTTCATGGCGATTCCGGTCATTGCTCCCGGCATCGGCCAGTTCATCATGCTGTTTGCGACCTGGCACTGGATCTTCGTCACCATGGCCGTCGGTGCGCTTATTGTCTCGGCTTGGTCGCTGCTGCGCCTGCCTGAAACATTGCATCCCGAACATCGCCGGCCGCTGACCATCAACTCCATCCTTGGCGGGTTTCGCATCGTGCTCACCAACCGCATTGCAATCTGCTATGCCTTCGCCAGCACCTTCATTTTCGGCGCCATGTTCGGCTTCATCGCCTCGGCGCAGCAGATCTATGTCGACATATTCAATGTCGGCGAGATGTTCCCGGTCATCTTCGCCGGGGTTGCCGGCGTGCTTGCTTTCTCCAATTTTCTGAACTCGCGCCTTGTCGGCCGCATCGGCATGCGCCGCCTGTCGCAGAGCGCGCTTCTGCTGTTCCTGGTCATCAGCCTTGCCTGGCTGGTCATTTCGCTGGAAATGAAGATGCCGCTCTGGCTGTTCATCACCTTCTTTGCCTGCGCCATGCTCCCGTTTGGCGCGCTCGGCGCGAATTTCAACGCGTTGGCCATGGAGCCGCTCGGCCAACTGGCCGGCACGGCGTCGTCCATCCTGGGTTTCATGCAGACTTTTCTCGGCGGCATTCTCGGCACGCTGATCGGTCAGGCTTTCAACGGCACGGTGACGCCGCTGGCCGCCGGCTTCTGCAGCGTCTCGGTCGCGGCGCTGCTGATGATCTTCATCGCCGAGCGCGGCAAGATGTTCCAGCCGCAGAACCCACCCGTTTCAGGGCACATCACCGATTTGCACTGAATTGTCGTTTTTGTGCGTTTCGTCGTCCCGGGGCCACTTTTGGGCGACATGCATCAGGACGCACCTTCATGGGCCGCGGTGAAGCGAGGGGCAAGCATACGGCCCGCGATGGCTCCGCCCATGCTGTCCGAAAAAGGCAATGGCAGAGCCTCGTCGAGTGCCTTGAGGATTGACGCCACGAAGGCCCGGCTGAGCTGGGGATCGGTCCCCAGCTCGGAATATGTGGCGCGAGGCTTGCCAATCAGCGTGCCGTTGCGGCGAAGCGAGAACCGCAGCGTCAGCGACATGCCGGCGGTTCCAGGTGGCGGCTTCCAACAAGCATAAATAGCATCCGACATCTCTTTTATCGTGTCGACGGGATCGGAACTGCGACAGCTGCGCTCTTGCGATCTTGCTTCGTAGGAGCCGGCAGACAAGGCGGCGGCAAGAACCGCCGCGACAATTGCGAACCGAGGTTTCATTCGAGAGCCTCCGGATCTGCGTGAGATTGCATCGCTCTTTCGCTGGCACCGCCGATTCAAAGCACTGGCTAGGAAATGATCCTATTGCGCCCAAAGCTCACGGCGCAATTCGTGCCAGCTTTCGCGATCGGGCGCGACAAGCAGGCCGCCGCCGACATGCGAGGGCAGATAGGCGCTGCCGTCGAAGCGCGCGGCATGACCTCCAGCCTCGGCATGGATCAGCACGCCAGCCAAATGGTCCCATGGCATCAGCTTGTTGTAGACGACGAAATGGGCATGACCGCTGGCCAGCAGGCGATATTCGTGCGCGGCGCAGCGATAGGCGAATTGCGACAGGATCTTCGTCTGGTTGCGCGCCAGCCGCGACCGCTCGGGCTCGGGCATATACTGCCAGGAGACCGAGCCGGTCATTTCCGAGATCGGCGCGGGTGCGGCGACATGCACCTTCTCGATGCTGCCATGCGCATGCCGGATATAACTGCCGGCGCCCCTGGCGCCGATCAGCCAGTCCTTGCCGACGGGATCGTGGATGATGCCGGCAACAGTCTCGCCCTTGACCACGACCGCCAGCATGACGCCGAACAGCGGCACGCCGGAGGCGAAGTTGAAAGTGCCGTCCACCGGGTCGATGACGAAAGCCAGATCGGCATCGCCCAGACCATCAAGCAGTGCCGGATTGTCGGAACAGGCCTCCTCGCCGACGACCATCGCCTGGGGATAACGCTCGCGCAGCCGCGCGGTGATGAGCCGCTCGGCATTGACGTCGGCTTCCGTCACCAAGTCGGCGGCCGAGGTCTTCTGGCGGATGTCGCCCTCGCCCAGCCGGCGAAAGCGCGGCATGATTTCTGCCAGTGCCGCCTCGGCCAGAATGCCGGCCAGCCAGTCGATCGCGGTGTCGTCAAATGTCATCGGCTTGCCTTGTGCTGAGTGTCTCATTGAGCGCGGCGAAATCGAACAGCCTTCTGTCGAGCAGATGCGATGGCCTGCTGTTCGACAGCGCGCGCAGCATCGTGTCCTTGCGGCCGGGCATGCGCTTTTCGATGTCCTCGAGCATGGCCTTCATGGCGTTGCGCTGGAGACCTTCCTGGCTGCCGCAGAGATCGCAGGGAATGATCGGGAATTGCATCGCGGCAGCGAATTTTTCGAGGTCGACCTCGGCGCAGTAGCTCAGCGGCCGCAGCACCATGACGTCGCCGTCGTCGTTGAGCAGCTTTGGCGGCATGGCGGCGAGACGGCCGCCATGGAACAGGTTCATGAAGAAGGTCTCGAGAATGTCCTCGCGATGATGGCCGAGCACCAGCGCCGAGCACCCCTCCTCGCGCGCGATGCGATAGAGATGGCCGCGCCTGAGCCGCGAACACAGCGAGCAATAGGTGCTGCCCGCGGGCAGCTTGTCGGTGACGACGGAATAGGTGTCCTGATATTCGATCCGGTGCGCAATGCCGTATTTGTCGAGATAGTCCGGCAGGATATGTTTGGGGAAATTCGGCTGGCCCTGATCGAGATTGCAGGCCAGAAGATCGACCGGCAGCAGCCCGCGCCATTTGAGGTCGAGCAGAACGGCGAGTAGACCGTAGGAATCCTTGCCGCCCGACAGCGCTACCAGCCAGCGCTGGCCGGGCTTCACCATCGAGAAATCCTCGATTGCCTGTCGGGTCAGCCGCAGCAGCCGCTTGCGCAATTTGTTGAACTCGACCGAGGACGGCACATCGGCAAACAGCGGATGGAAGCCGCCCTCGATGTCGGCTGGTTCAAGCGATTCGGCGTCTGGCAGCATGTTCATGGCGTCAGTTCCAAAACCCGGGAGCAACGACGGTTCGGCACTTCGTTGCGCCCGGGATTAGCGGACATGGCCGACAAAGAAAAGGCCGCCTCGATGGGCGGCCTTTGAATGGTATCGCAAAACGCGCCCGTTTTAGCGCGAATAGAATTCGACGACCAGGTTCGGTTCCATCTGCACGGCGAACGGAACGTCCGCCAGGCCGGGGATGCGCGAGAAGGTCGCGACCATCTTGTTGTGATCGGCTTCGATATAGTCCGGCACGTCGCGCTCGGCGAGACCGACCGCTTCCAGAACGATGACCAACTGCTTCGACTTTTCGCGGACTTCGACGACGTCGCCCGGCTTGCAGCGGTACGAGCCGATGTTGACGCGCTTGCCGTTGACGTTGACGTGGCCGTGGTTGACGAACTGGCGGGCGGCGAAAATGGTCGGCACGAACTTGGCGCGGTAGACGACCGCGTCGAGACGCGACTCGAGCAGGCCGATCAGGTTCTCCGAGGTGTCGCCCTTGCGGCGGTCCGCCTCTTCATAGACCTTGCGGAACTGCTTTTCCGAAACGTCGCCATAGTGACCCTTCAGCTTCTGCTTGGCGCGCAGCTGCAGGCCGAAATCGGAAAGCTTGCCCTTGCGGCGCTGGCCATGCTGGCCGGGGCCGTATTCACGCTTGTTGACCGGGGACTTCGGGCGACCCCAGATGTTTTCGCCAAGACGGCGGTCGATCTTGTACTTCGCGGATTCGCGCTTGCTCATCGCATTCCCTTTTTCATAACAACACACCCGGAACCTCATGGTCCGGGTGAAGGAAACGCGCCCTCCTCTGGCCTCCGTTTTCGAGACCTGACAGGATTTTCCCACGCAACGCGGCGGAAAACCCACGGGACACGTCAGTTCAAACAAGATAGTAGAATTGAGTTTCCACGCATCTTGCGCACATAAAGAAAACCACCGGGCGTTGCGGCCCGGTGTTGGCGCGCTGATTAAACGGAGATTTAGCCGGTGTCAAGCTTGCGGCTAGGCTTCCGGTTCGGCTCAGGCGACCACGTTTCAAAGGCCGCGGCTTTAGCTGCGGGCTTTTTTGGCTCCGTCTCGCGTTCCCGCGAACGACCTTGTCGTCCTGGTCATCCCCGCGAAGGGTTGCCTGACGTCAATGCTTCGACTTCTTTTCCGGCAGGCCCTTGCGCTTCGTCTCGGCGAATTCCTCGAGCTGCTTTTCGCTCATCGATTCGTACATTCCCTTGGAAGCGCCTTTGAGTTCGCCCTTCTTCGTCTCGCCGCGCTTGGCCGACAGAGCGGCGCCAGCGGCTTTCTGCTGGGCTTTCGAGGTGGATGGCATGGCTGTTTCTCCCTTTATTGCCTGAGGGGAAAACGCAACGAGCCAACCAATGTTCCGGATATCAGGCGACCGTCAGGCCAAAGCCCTGCATGAGCCGGCTGGTGGCGAAGTCCATCTTGCCGGAGGTGAAGACGGCAATGTCAGGCTCACCCACCGGCAGCGGCCCGTCGACCGGTGCAAGCAGCGACATGGCGCGACGGGCGATCGCTTCGGCCGGGTCGATCCAATCGACCGGCCAGGGCGCGGTCTTGCGCATGCGATTGGCCAGGAACGGATAGTGCGTGCAGCCGAGCACGACGATATCGGTGCGGGCGCCGTCCTTCTCGACAAAGCATGGCGCGATCTCCTGGCGCACAATCTCCTCGTCGACGAACCCCTCGCGCATGTAAATCTCGGCCAGCGGCGCCAGCCGGTCCGAGCCGACGAGCCGCACGTGGCATTTCTGCGCCCATTTGCTGATCAGGTCGCGCGTGTATTGACGCTTGACCGTGCCGGGCGTCGCCAGCACCGAGACCAGCCCGGAGCGCGTGCGCTCCGCCGCCGGCTTGATCGCCGGCACCGTGCCGACAAAGGGATGGCCCGGGAATTTCTCGCGCAGCGCGTCGATCACCAGCGTCGACGCGGTGTTGCAGGGGATGACCGAAATCTCGGGCTGGAATTTTTCCAGCAGCGCGCCGAACAGGCCGAGGATATGGGCGTTGAGGGCCGGCTCCTCCCAGGCGCCATAGGGGAAAGCGGCGTCGTCGGCGACATAGACGAAGCGGCGATCGGGCATCAGCACGCGCGCCTCGCGCAGCACGGTGAGCCCGCCTATGCCCGAATCGAACATCAGGATCGGCCGCTCAGTCATTGTCGGTTCCCTTTCCGCCGAGCGGCGGTATGTCGTCGTCCTTGCCGGTATCAGCCAGGCGATTGCCTTCCGCCTTGCGGGCGCGCGCGGCGGCCGCGGGCAATCGTCTTGGATCGTCACCCGGGGAACCATCGCCGCGCGGCATCGCCGGCGAAAATCGGTCGAGCGACGAGATGATGCCGCGCAGCACCTTGAGCTCCGGTTCGGCAAATCCGGGACGTGTCAGCACAGCGCGCAGATTGTCCACCATCTTCGGCTTCTTCGGGGCCGGCCGGAAATAGCCGCGCGCTTCCAAGGCGCCTTCGAGATAGGCGAACAGGCCGTGCAGTTCTTCCTTGCTCGCCGGCTTCATATTCGGGCCGGAAAAATTGGTCTTGGTCTCGTCTTCCAAGCCTGACTTCATCCATTCATAGGACATCAGCAGCGCGGCCTGGGCGATGTTGAGCGAGGAGAAATCAGGATCCACCGGGAAGGTCACGATCTCGTCGGCAAGGCCGACCTCGTCATTGTAGAGGCCGAAGCGTTCGCGTCCGAACAGGATGCCGGTGCGCTGGCCCATTGCGTGACGGGCCCGCAGCATCCTGCCCGCTTCCACCGGCCCGCGCACGGCTTTGAAGCCGTCGCGCTGCCTGGCCGTGGTGGCGAAAACAAAGTTCAGGTCGGCGAGCGCGGAGGCCAGATCGTCGAAGACGGTGACGGCATCGATGACATGATCGGCGCGACTGGCCGCCGCGCGTGCCTTCTCGCTCGGCCAACCGTCACGAGGGTTGACGAGACGCAGCTCCGACAGACCGAAATTGGCCATGGCGCGAGCGACCATGCCGATGTTCTCGCCGAGCTGCGGCTCGACGAGGATGATCGCCGGGCCGACGGCTGCAGTGTTATCGCGATCTTCGATGATGGGCATGATTGTCAATGAACTGCTGTTTGCGGCATTTCAGCGTCCCTGCCATATTCGGCCGCGAAAATGAAGCATTCGCAAATGACGGCGGTCGTGCCTCACATTCGTGACCGATCGCCGTTTGCGCGGTCAAAAACGCTTTGATATACGGGCGGCATCCCCCGGCCGAACGCGATGCGGGCAAGGCCATCCCATTTCCCAGCAACGAGGCATTTTTTCCATGGCGAAAATAAAGGTGGCGAACCCGGTCGTCGAACTCGACGGCGACGAGATGACCCGCATCATCTGGCAGTTCATCAAGGACAAGCTGATCCACCCCTACCTCGACCTGAAGCTCGAATATTACGACCTCGGTATCGAGCATCGCGACGCCACCAATGACCAGGTGACCATCGATTCGGCCAACGCCATCAAGAAATACGGCGTCGGCGTGAAATGCGCGACCATCACGCCCGACGAGCAGCGCGTCGAGGAATTCAAGCTGAAGAAGATGTGGAAGTCGCCGAACGGCACTATCCGCAACATCCTCGGCGGCACGATCTTCCGCGAACCGATCATCATGAAGAACGTGCCGCGCCTGGTGCCCGGCTGGACCAAGCCAATCATCGTCGGCCGCCACGCCTTCGGCGACCAGTACCGCGCCACCGATTTCCGCTTTCCCGGCAAGGGCAAGCTGACGATCAAGTTCGTCGGCGAGGACGGCAAGGTGATCGAGCATGACGTGTACGACGCGCCCGGCGCCGGTGTCGCCATGGCCATGTACAATCTCGACGACTCGATCCGCGAATTCGCCCGCGCCTCGCTGAATTACGGCCTGCTGCGCAACTATCCGGTCTATCTGTCGACCAAGAACACCATCCTCAAGGCCTATGACGGCCGCTTCAAGGACATTTTCCAGGAGGTCTACGAGGCCGAATTCGAAGCCGAGTTCAAGTCGAAGAAGCTGTGGTACGAGCATCGCCTGATCGACGACATGGTGGCTTCCAGCCTGAAATGGTCGGGCGGCTATGTCTGGGCCTGCAAGAACTATGACGGCGACGTCCAGTCCGACACGGTGGCGCAAGGTTTTGGCTCGCTCGGCCTGATGACCTCGGTGCTGATGACGCCGGACGGCAAGACGGTGGAAGCCGAAGCCGCGCACGGCACCGTCACCCGCCACTATCGCCAGCACCAGAAGGGCGAGGAAACCTCGACCAATTCGATCGCCTCGATCTTCGCCTGGACGCGAGGCCTCGCCCACCGCGCCAAGCTCGACGACAATGCCGAGTTGAAGCGTTTCTCCGAAACGCTGGAAAGGGTCTGCATCCAGACGGTCGAATCCGGGCTCATGACCAAGGACTTGTCGCTGCTGATCGGCCCCGACCAGCCCTGGCTTTCGACCACCGGTTTCCTAGACAAGATAGACGAGAACCTGCAGAAGGCGATGGCCTGACCTGTCGAGGTCCAGGAGGGCTAGCATGAGCAAGCCCATCGTCTACGGGGCGGACTACAGCGTCTATGTGCGCATCGTCCGCCTCGTGCTCGCGGAAAAAGGCGTCGACCACGAGCTTGTGCCGGTCGATGTCTTTGCCACTGATGGCATTCCTGCCTGGTATTTCGAGCACCACCCCTTCGGTCGCATCCCGGCCTTCGAGCATGAAGGCTTTCGGCTCTTCGAGACGAGTGCGATCGCCAGATATGTAGACGAATCATTTGACGGGCCGAGCTTGCAGCCGAGGGAGCCTCGCCGCCGCGCAACCATGAACCAGATCATCGGCATGCTCGACGCCTATGCCTACAGGTCGATGGTCTGGGATGTCGCCGTCGAGCGGCTGGAGAAAGAAGCGCCCGACGAGGCGCTGATCGCCAGCGGGCTTTCGCAGGCAAGCAAAGCGCTTCAGACGCTTGCCTCGCTGAAAGCGCCGGGGCCGTGGCAGCTGGGCGACCAACTGACCCTGGCCGATCTGCATGCGGCGCCGATCATTGGCCATTTCGTCAAGGTCAGTGAAGGGCAAAGCCTGCTCGCTGAATTTCCGACGATCCAGGCTTGGTGGGAGCGGATTTCAGCTCGTCCAAGCTTTGTCAGAACCGAAAAGACCGAGTGATCTTCGGTTTCGCCGTACCCATGTGGCGCTGGCCGCGATCTCTGCGGCTACCCTTCAACACTGGCAATTAGCGAAATCGTGCGCGAAAGCGCCCTTCTCCCCGTTCACGGCAGGGCTATCGCATATGAATTCTTGCGAAGAAGAACCCCCACCCTAACCCTCCCCACAAGGGGGAGGGAACGCTGCCGCGTGCCTTTAATTCCTCTTGGCGCCGAAAAGACAGGCGATCCTCCTGGGTCAGCGCCAACGGAAGTCTCCCTCCCCCTTGTGGGGAGGGGTTAGGGGTGGGGGTCCGTGCCGGGCAGACATCTGACGAATTCCATATGCGTTAGCCCTGCCGTTCACGGGAAGAAGATGGCGGCAGCCAGATGAGGGGCAGCACCACCCAGCAAAGATAGGGCTCCCCGCCGTGAGGGCCGTGAGTCAGGCGGCTTCGAGTGCAGCCCTTACCGCCGCAATCGCATCATTGGCCCTGGACGCATCCGGGCCGCCGGCCTGCGCCATGTCGGGCCGGCCGCCGCCGCCCTGCCCGCCCAACGCGGCGGAGGCCACGCGCACCAGATCGACAGCGCTGAAACGGCCGACGAGATCGTCGGTGACGGCGACCACGACGCTCGCCTTGTTGTCCTCGCCGGCGCCGACGAAGACGACGACGCCGGAGCCGAGCGAAGTCTTGCCGGCATCGGCCAGCGGCTTCAGATCCTTCGGCGAGACCCCGGAGACTGCCTTGCCCAGGAAGCCGACACCGGCCACCGTCTCGTTCTCGACCGGCGCACCAGGGGCCGCGCCCCCGCCCAGCGCCAGCTTCTTGCGCGCTTCGGTCAGTTCCTTTTCGAGCTTCTTGCGCTCCTCGAGCAGCGTCTCGACACGCGCCGGCACGTCGGCCGGCGAGATCTTCAGCGTCGCGGCAACCGTTTTCAAACGCCGGTCCTGCTCGTCGAGATGCCTGCGCGCGGCCTCGCCGGTCAGCGCCTCGATGCGGCGCACGCCGGCGGCGACCGCGCTGTCCGACACGACACGCACCAGACCGATGTCGCCGGTCGCCCTGACATGCGTGCCGCCGCAAAGCTCGACCGAATAGGGCCGGTTGGCCTTGGCGCCATGCACGCCGGTGCCCATCGAAACGACGCGCACTTCGTCACCATACTTCTCACCAAACAGCGCCATGGCGCCTTCGGCAATGGCGTCATCCACCGACATCAGGCGCGTGTTCACCGGGCCGTTCTGCACGACGATCTCGTTGGCCATGCGCTCGACCTCTTCGAGATCCTCCGGTGAAATGGGCTTGTTGTGCGAGATGTCGAAGCGCAGACGCTCCGGCGCGACCAGCGAGCCCTTCTGCGCGACATGGCTGCCCAGCACCTCACGCAGCGCCTCATGGATCAGATGCGTCGCGGAATGGTTCGCGCGCAGTCTGGACCGGCGCGCATGGTCGACCTTCAACTCGACCGCCGTGCCTGTCTTGACCGTGCCGCTGGCCACCTTGCCGATATGGACAAACAGCCCATCGGCCTTCTTCTGCGTATCGGAGATCTCGATCGAGAATCCTTCACCCGAGATGACGCCGGTGTCGCCCATCTGGCCACCGGATTCGGCATAGAACGGCGTCTGGTTGACGACGATCGCCACCGCATCGCCCTTGCCGGCGCTGTCGATGGTCGTGCCGTCCCTGACCAGCGCCTGGATGATGCCTTCGGCCTGCTCGGTCTCGTAGCCGAGGAATTCGGTGGCGCCCGCCTTCTCGCGCACCGAAAACCAGACGGTCTCGGTGGCCGCATCGCCGGAGCCAGCCCAATGCTTGCGCGCCTCGGCCTTCTGCTGCTCCATGGCATTGGTAAAGCCGGCAAGATCGACCGAGATGCTGCGCTGGCGCAGCGCGTCCTGCGTCAGGTCGAGCGGGAAGCCGTACGTGTCATAGAGCTTGAAGGCCGTCTCGCCGTCCAGCATGTCGCCGGCATGCAGCATTTCCGTCGCCTCCGAAAGCAGTCCGAGGCCGCGCACCAGCGTCTTGCGGAACCTGGTCTCCTCGAGCTTCAGCGTCTCGGTGATCAACTGTTCGCCGCGCACCAGTTCCGGATAGGCCTGGCCCATCTCGCGCACCAGCGCCGGAACCAGGCGCCACATCAGGGGATCGCGAGCACCGAGCAG
This sequence comes from Mesorhizobium sp. M1406, assembly GCF_040317555.1. Lineage (NCBI taxonomy): Bacteria > Pseudomonadati > Pseudomonadota > Alphaproteobacteria > Hyphomicrobiales > Phyllobacteriaceae > Mesorhizobium > Mesorhizobium sp. M1406. The sequence goes on from NZ_JAMYKW010000013.1 coordinate 106,218, forward strand.
CTGCGCATGGCGCATGGCGCGGCGCATGATGCGGCGCAGGACATAGCCGCGGCCTTCGTTTGACGGCAGCACGCCATCGGCCACCAGGAAAGAGGACGAGCGCAGGTGGTCGGCAATGACACGGAAGGACGCGACCGTCTCCTTGCCGGGACCATGCCCGATGGCGGACGAGGCCGCCTCGATCAGATGACGGAACAGATCGGTCTCGAAGACGCTTTCCACGCCTTGCAGGATGGACGCCATGCGCTCCAGGCCCATGCCGGTGTCGATCGAGGGGCGCGGCAGGTCGATGCGTTCCTCCTTCGTCACCTGTTCATACTGCATGAAGACCAGGTTCCAGAATTCGAGGAAACGGTCGCCGTCCTCCTCAGGGCTGCCGGGAGGTCCGCCCCAGATGTGTTCACCGCGGTCGATGAAGATCTCAGAGCATGGCCCGCACGGTCCGGTGTCGCCCATCGCCCAGAAATTGTCCGAGGTCGCGATGCGGATGATGCGGTCATCGGAAAACCCGGCGATCTTCTTCCAGAAGCCGGCTGCCTCGTCATCCGTGTGATAGACGGTGACCAGCAGCTTGTCCTTGTTCAGCCCGAATTCCTTGGTGATCAGGTTCCAGGCTAGTTCGATGGCGCGCTCCTTGAAGTAGTCGCCAAAGGAGAAATTGCCGAGCATCTCGAAGAAGGTCAGATGGCGCGCGGTATAGCCGACATTATCGAGGTCGTTATGCTTGCCGCCGGCGCGAACGCTCTTCTGGGCGGTCGAGGCGCGCGAATAGGGCCGCTTCTCCAGGCCGGTGAAGACGTTCTTGAACTGCACCATGCCGGCGTTGGTGAACATCAGCGTCGGGTCGTTGCGCGGCACAAGCGGGCTCGACGCGACGATCTCGTGACCCTCCTTGCGAAAGTAGTCGAGAAATGTCGACCGGATTTCGTTCACGCCACTCATGAATGCTGCCTTTTCGAGAGAGCCGCCGGCAAACCGGCGGAAATGGGCTCTGCGTTTTAGAAGATAGACTTTTTAGAAGATAGACTTGGCCTTTTAGCCGCCGCGCTTCACCCTGTCCAGAAACACGGAATTGGTCCAACCACGGCCTTTGCCGGCTGTCCGAGCCAGGCCCAATTCCCCGCCAAAACGCAAAACCGCCGGCGCTAGGCCGGCGGTTCAAAACGCAATAACTCGGAACTCGATTACATAAGCCTGAGATAATAGAGCGAGATTATGGCCGAACTCCGGCCATCGCCCGGGGCTCTCACATCGCGCCGGATTCCTCCTCGAAACCGTCGTCGCCACCTTCGGAGCCGCCATTCTCAAGGAATTTCTCGGCGATCAGCCCGGCATTCTGCCTGAGCGCCAATTCGATCTCGCGCGCGGTGTCGGGATTGTCGCGCAGGAACAGCTTGGCATTCTCGCGGCCCTGGCCGAGACGCTGCGAATTGTAGGAGAACCAGGCGCCCGACTTCTCGACCACGCCGGCCTTGACGCCGAGATCGACCAGTTCACCGGTCTTGGACACGCCTTCTCCATACATGATGTCGAACTCGACCACCTTGAAGGGCGGCGCCAGCTTGTTCTTGACCACCTTGACGCGGGTCTGGTTGCCGACGACCTCGTCGCGGTCCTTGACCGAGCCGATGCGGCGGATGTCGAGGCGCACCGAAGCGTAGAATTTCAGCGCATTGCCGCCGGTCGTGGTCTCGGGCGAACCGAACATGACGCCGATCTTCATGCGGATCTGGTTGATGAAGATGACCATGGTGTTGGAACGCGAGATCGAAGCGGTCAGCTTGCGCAGCGCCTGGCTCATCAGGCGGGCCTGCAGGCCAGGCAGAGAATCGCCCATCTCGCCTTCGATTTCGGCGCGTGGCGTCAGCGCCGCCACCGAATCGACCACCAGCACGTCGATGGCGCCGGAACGCACCAGCGTGTCGCAGATTTCCAGCGCCTGCTCACCGGTGTCGGGCTGCGAGATCAGGAGGTTCTCCAGATCGACGCCAAGCTTGCGGGCATAGACCGGATCGAGCGCGTGCTCGGCATCGACGAAGGCGCAGATGCCGCCCTTCTTCTGGGCTTCGGCCACGGTGTGCAGCGCCAGCGTCGTCTTGCCCGAGCTTTCCGGCCCGTAGATCTCGACGATGCGGCCGCGCGGCAGGCCACCGACGCCAAGCGCGATGTCGAGGCCAAGCGAGCCGGTCGGCACCGTTTCGATCTCGACGACTTGCTCGTTCGCGCCGAGCCGCATGATCGAGCCTTTGCCGAAAGCCCGCTCGATTTGCGACAGCGCCGCATCCAGAGCCTTTGATTTGTCCACCGCTTTGTCCTCTACCAGCCGCAAAGAATTCTGAGCCATGATACATCACCCCTTGGTCGTCAATGAAGGCCGGACAATCCGTAATCCCTGCCAATTTGTACCTTTTTTGTTCTCGTTTGGCAAGAGGGGTCAAATATCTGAAAAACAATCAATATCCAGATTTGTTCTTTTTTTGTCTCACGATTTAGCTTCACGACGTCTAACGCATTGGGGCCAGGCGGCTCGATTGTTTCGATCCGCCGAATCGCTACCTTTGCATGCGAAGCGCCGTCACGCAGTCTAGCGCTTGTGCGACCGGAATAACAAAGGTGATATCGCCGGCATGCTGAAATCCACGAAAATACTGGCCGTAGGCGGCGCCCATATCGATCGGCGCGGCCAGGTATCAGGTCCCTACGTGCCGGCTGCTTCCAATCCCGGCACGATGCGCGAGGATGTCGGCGGCGGCGTTTTCAACGCGCTGCGCAGCGCAGTTCGCCGTGGCGTGTCCGCGTCGCTGCTGTCGGTGCGCGGCGGCGATGCCGCTGCCGATGCCGTTTCACGAGCCATCGCCGAGGCAGGCATTACCGACCTGTCCGCGGTGTTCCTCGACCGCACCACGCCGAGCTATACGGCGCTGATCGACAACGAGGGCGAACTGATCGTCGGCTTCGCCGACATGGCGCTCTATGACCTGGCGTTCCCCAAGCAGATCAGGCGCTCCAGGGTCCGGGAGGTGATCGCTGCCGCCGACGCCGTCTTCTGCGACGCCAATCTGCCGACGACGGCACTGGAGCGGCTGGTTTCGCTTGCGGCCGGCAAACCCGTCTTCGCCATTGCCATTTCGCCGGCCAAGATCGTGCGTTTGAAGCCGGTGCTCGGCAATCTGGCCGTCGTCTTCATGAACCGGCGCGAAGCGATCGCACTGGCGGACCTGGACGTGGCAACTTCCCCGCAAGACATCGTCGCCGGGCTGAGACGCGCGGGGCTCAAGAGCGGCGTGGTGACGGCGGGCGGCAGTGCCATGCTGGGCTTCGATGACGCCGGCGCCTTCTCGATCCTGCCGCCGCCGCCAAGGAGGATAGCCGACGTCACCGGCGCAGGCGATGCGCTGGCGGGGGCAACGGTCGCTGCCTTGCTGCACGGCCTGCCGTTGCGGGTGGCCCTGCGCGAGGGCATTGCAGCAGCGACGCTTGCCATCGAAAGCGCCAACGCCGTTCCGGATTTCACCGCGGCGACCTTCGCGGAGGCACTGGCCCTTGTGCCGGATGCGCAGGAAGTGGCATGAGACCGGCAAATTCATAGTGCCGGAGTTTTTCGCGCGCCCAAGTGGATGCGCTTCATTCCGGATTGGAGATCCAGATGACCCCAGAGACCGCCCGCCCCTTCATCGACATCCACGCGCCGGTGGCGCAGGCCCTGGCCGCCGGCCGGCCGGTAGTGGCGCTGGAAAGCACCATCATCACGCATGGCATGCCCTACCCCGATAATGGCGCCATGGCGGCCGATGTCGAAAAGATCATCACCGATGGCGGCGCCGTGCCGGCGACGATCGCCGTGGTCGGAGGCCGCATCAAGATCGGGCTGTCGGACGGCGAGCGTGAGTCCCTTGCAATGACAGGCGATGCCATGAAGCTGTCGCGCGCCGATCTCGGCTTCGCCGTCGCGCAAGGGCGCACCGGCGGCACAACGGTCGCCGCCACCATGATCGCGGCGCATATGGTCGGCATAAAAGTGTTCGCCACCGGCGGTATCGGCGGCGTCCACAAGGGTGCGGAAAAGAGCTTCGACATTTCCGCTGATCTCGACGAGTTGGCGCGCACACCGGTCATCGTCGTGTCGGCGGGCGCCAAGGCCATCCTCGACATCGAAAAGACGCTGGAAGTGCTGGAAACGCGCGGCGTGCCGGTGATCGGCCATGGCTGCGAGACGATGCCGGCCTTCTGGTCACGGCATTCGCCGTTCCGCGCGCCGCTGACCCTGCACAGTCCGGAAGAGATCGCGCATTTCTACCAGACTCGGGCTTCGCTGGGCCTCGCCGGCGGCATGCTGATTGCCAATCCGGTGCCCGAGAACCACGAAATCCCGGCCGAAGAGATGGCCGGTTACATCGAAGCCGCGCAGAAGGCCGCAGAGGCGCTCAACGTGACCGGCAAGGCGGTCACGCCGTTCCTGCTGTCGAAAATCCTCGAACTGACCGACGGCAGGAGCCTGAAGACCAACATCGCGCTTGTGGAAAACAACGCAAGGCTGGCGGCGAGGGTTGCCAAGGCGCTGTAGGGAGTGCCGCCAACGTCGGCGGGACAGCACCCCCCTCTGGCCTGCCGGCCATCTCCCCCGCAAGTGGGGAGATCGGATGTCGCATCGGCTTTCGCCAATCACCAGCGTTGACGAGTGTGAGCCGGCGGTTGAGCTGCCAATCTCCCTCCTTGCGGGGGAGATGGCCGGCAGGCCAGAGGGGGGTGCTGTCCCTCGGCGTTTCCAACCCTGCACAGCCGCAACGTCCGAAAATCGTCTCACTTCCCCGCCCTTCGTCCCGCCTCATACGCCCGCCCTGCCCAGACCGTCATCTCGTCGGGATCATCGAAAGCGCTGTCGGGAACGCTCCAATAGGGCATGGAGACCAGCTTGCCGTGGCGGGAGCCGGTGTAGGTCCATCGCCGGCAACCGGCGGCTTCGAAGTCGGGCGCGCTTTGCTCGTCGGCCTTCAGCAACAATTCGCCGCGCAGCACCACGGCGACGATGACGCCGTCGAAATAGATGCCCTTGCCGCCGAACAGTTTGCGGATGCTAACCGGGCCGAGGCCTTCGAACAGTTCGGCGATGCGTTCATTGTCCATGCCGCGATCATGTCACCGGCATTTGACATTGTCATCGCGCAACCAAAATCATGCTGACAGGTTGAGAACATTCCGTCGGAGTCTTTTTGTCATGCCGCTTCTGCTCAAGGGATCCTGCCGCTGCAATGCCGTGCGTTTCGAGGTGGAGAGCCACACGCCGGTGCCGTTCATGCTGTGCTACTGCTCGATCTGCCGCAAGCAGCAAGGCGGCGGCGGTTTTGCCATCAATCTCGGCGCCGACTACGAAACGCTGAACATCAGGGGCAAGAGAAGTCTCGGCGTCTACCGGGCCGAGATTGAAGACGACGAGCACCCACAGTGCGAGATATCGACCGGCGAACGCAATTTCTGCAAGAAGTGCGGATCCGCGTTGTGGCTCTACGATCCGACCTGGCCGGAACTGGTGCATCCCTTTGCCTCGGCTGTTGACAGCGATCTGCCGAAGCCGCCCAGCAAGGTGCATTTGATGCTGAAATACAAGGCGAACTGGGTCGAGCCCGATATCGCCAAGGGCGACAAGGCGTTCGACGTCTACCCCGAGGAATCGATCGCCGACTGGCACAAGCGGACGGGCATGTGGGTGGATTGAACAAAGTGCCGGCGGACTTCGGATAGGGCAGCGCTGCCCCTCATCCGGCCCTTCGGGCCACCTTCTCCCCGTAAACGGGGCGAAGGAAGATCAAGCCGACGCGCGTGCCTCTGCCAGCGCCTTCAGATCGGCCGGCTTCAATTCGACGGACTCGCCGCAGCCGCAGGCCGAGCTCTGGTTCGGGTTGTGGAAGGTGAAGCCGGTGCGCAGCGTCGTCTGCTCGAAATCCATCTCGGTGCCGAACAGGAAAAGCGCAGCCTCGGGCGCCACATAGACATGGGCGCCGTCGCGCTCGATATGGTCGTCCTTGGTGTTGGGTTCGGTCACCAGATCGACCGTGTATTCCATGCCGGCGCAGCCGCCCTTCTTGATGCCGAGGCGGATGCCACGCGCGTTGTCGCGGGTGGCGACGATCTCGCGCACCCGGTCGGCGGCCTTTTCGGTCATCGTGATGACGGCAAAGCGTCCCATGTTTTCTTTCTCCATTCCGTACAGGTTCAAGGCCTGCCGAACGATTCTCACCTAAAATGGTGAAGTTTTATGACTGGCGCAAGTGCGCTACCTTTGCCGTGCCCGACGACTAATACCAGCCTACCGCGACCTGCGCCTCTTCCGACATGCGGTCGGGCGACCAGGGCGGATCGAAGGTCATGGCGACCTCGACACCTGAAACGCCCTCGACGGCGCCGACGGCGTTTTCCACCCAGCCGGGCATTTCGCCGGCAACCGGGCAGCCGGGGGCTGTCAGCGTCATGTCGATCTTGACCGAGCGATCGTCCTCGATGTCGATCTTGTAGATGAGGCCAAGCTCGTAGATATCGGCCGGGATTTCCGGGTCGTAGACGGTCTTCAGCGCCGAGACGATGTCGTCGGTCAGCCGCGCAAGTTCGTCGGCGGGAATCGCCGAGGCCGAAACCAGCGGGTTGATGGCCGCTTCCGGTGCGGTCTCGGTGGTGTGGCTCACATCATCCATGGTCGTTACCCAAAAAAATCTTCACCCGAAGAATTTGCGCGCTTTTTCAAGCGCCTCGGCCAAAGCATCGACTTCGGCCCTGGTATTATACATGCCGAACGATGCCCTGCATGTGGAGGTTACACCAAAACGTTTCAACAGCGGCTGGGCGCAATGTGTGCCGGCGCGGACGGCAACGCCTTGCCGGTCTATCACCATCGACACGTCATGGGCGTGAATGCCTTGCAGTTCGAACGAGATGATGGCGCCCTTGCCGGGCGCATCGCCGAAGATGCGCAGCGAGTTGATGGCGCGCAGCCGCTCATGCGCATAGTTCTTGAGGTCGGCCTCATGGGCCGCGATGCGGTCGCGGCCGATCTTTTCCATATAGTCGAGCGCGACACCTAGTCCGATCGCCTGGACGATCGGCGGCGTGCCGGCCTCGAAGCGGTGCGGCGGCTCGTTGTAGGTGACGATGTCTTCCGTCACCTCCTCGATCATCTCGCCACCGCCCATGAAGGGGCGCATGCCTTGGAGAATGTCCTTCTTGCCGTAGAGCACGCCGATGCCCGAGGGGCCGTACACCTTGTGACCGGTGAAGACGAAGAAATCGCAGTCGAGATCCTGCACGTCGACAGGCATATGCACCGCACTCTGGCTGCCGTCGACGAGTACGGGAATTCCACGCGAATGCGCGATGCGGACGATCTCCTTGATCGGCGTCACCGTGCCCAGCGCATTCGACATCTGGGTGATGGCGACAAGCTTTGTCCGGTCTGTCAGCCGCTTCTCGAATTCCTCGATGTGGAAGACGCCGAGATCGTCGACCGGTGCCCAGACCAGCTTGGCGCCCTGCCGCTCGCGGATGAAGTGCCACGGTACGATGTTGGAGTGGTGCTCCATGATCGACAGCACGATCTCGTCGCCCTCGCCGATGTTGGGCATGCCATAGCCATAGGCGACCGTGTTGATGGCCGAGGTCGTGTTCGAGGTGAAGACGATGTTGTCGGTGCTCGGCGCGTTGAGGAAGCGGCGCACCGTCTCGCGCGCCTTTTCATAAGCGTCGGTCGCGGCATTGGAGAGGAAATGCAGGCCGCGATGGACGTTGGCGTATTCCTGGGAATAGGCGTGCTGGATCGTATCCAGCACCACCCGCGGCTTCTGTGCCGAGGCGCCATTGTCGAGATAGACCAGCGGCTTGCCATAGACTTCCCGCGACAGGATCGGGAAATCGCGGCGGATCGCTTCGACGTCGTAGGGAATGTTTTCGAGTTTCTGGTCCATCACAAAGTCCTTGCCGGCCGAGGCCGCGATCCTTCCAACGGCGCTAGCCGTGCGTCAAAAACCAGCCGTCGAGCCGCGTTTCGAGCGCCTCGACGATCGCCTCGTCGTCCAGTTCCTCGATCACCTCGGCGACAAAGGCTTTCACGAGCAACCCCCGCGCGGTCTTCTCGTCGACGCCACGTGCCATCAGGTAGAACAAATGGTCGTGGTCGATCTCGGTGACGGTCGCGCCATGGCCGCAGATGACGTCGTCGGCGAAGATTTCCAGCTCGGGCTTGGTCGAGAACTCGCCGTCGTCCGACAGCAGCAGCGTGTTGCAAGCCATCTTGGCATTGGTCTTCTGCGCGTATTGGTGGACGTTGATGCGGCCCTGGAAGACGCCGCGCGCCTTGCCCGTCACCACATTGCGGATCACTTCCGTCGAGGCCGTATGCGGCACGGCATGGTCGAGAACCATGGTCACGTCAGTGTGGGTGTCGCCGGCCAAAAGGTTGATGCCGCGCAGTTTGAAGTCGGCGCCTTCGCCAGTCGTCCTGACCATGATCTCCTGGCGCACAAGCTTGCCGCCGGCGTTCATGACGAACAGCGTCAGCTTCGCATTCTTGCCGATATGGGCCTTGAACTGCGCCAGATGCGTCGCCGTTTCCGGCTGCTCCTGGACGATCAGCCACGTCACCTCAGCACCTTCGCCCAGCACGAGCTGGCTGACCGAGCTGACCAGCGCGGCGCCATCGCCCGCCTGACGCTCGACGATGACTGCCTTGGCACCAGCGCCGACACGCACCGGCAGGCGCACATGGGTCTGGCCGCCGGCTTGCAAGTTCTGCAGTTCGATCGGCTTTTCAAGCTCCGTGCCATCGGCGATATCGACGAAATAACCGTCGGCGACAAAGGCCGTGTTCAGCGCGCCGATGGCATCGTCGCTGCCATAGGGATCGAGCCCCGGCGCGATGCTGCCGTCGATCAGCTTTTCCGACAGAGGCTGGAAGGCGACGCCTTCGACCGCCGGCACCTTCGCGTCGGACTTGCCGTTCAGGATCGACACCACAGTGGACCCATCGACGATCGGTGCAATGGCCTTGGCCATGGCGGCCGGGTCGAAGTCCGGCACCGCGTTCAACAGCCGGCGCAGGTCGGTGTAATGCCAGGATTCGACACGCCGCGTTGGCAGGCCGTGCTTGATCGCCTCGATGGCGTTGTCACGCTTCAGCATCACCGCGCCGTCGCCCGGCAGCAGCGACAGCCGGTCGCCGAACGCGTCGATCAACGCTGTTTCGGCCGGTGTCCGCTGCGGTTGTGTGTGGATATTCATCAGTTTTGCCCCGCCTTTTGGCACAAAATGGCCTGGCATCTCACGCGGCTTGCCCGATCACGCCGGCATAGCCGTTGGCTTCGAGGTCGAGCGCCAGCGACTTGTCGCCCGACTTGATGACCTGGCCCTTGTAGAGCACGTGCACGCTGTCGGGCACGATGTGTTCGAGCAGGCGCTGGTAATGGGTGATGACCAGGAACGCCCGGTCTGGCGCGCGCAGCGCGTTGACGCCATCGGAAACGATCTTCAGCGCATCGATGTCGAGGCCGGAATCGGTTTCGTCGAGCACGCACAGCTTCGGCTCCAGCAGCTTCATCTGCAGGATCTCGGCGCGCTTCTTCTCGCCGCCGGAGAAGCCGACATTGAGCGGCCGCTTCAGCATCGCCATGTCCATGCTGAGCGAGGCGGCGGCTTCCTTCACCCGCTTCAGGAATTCCGGGATCTTGAGCGGCTCCTCGCCGCGCGCCTTGCGCTGCTCGTTCATCGCCACTTTCAAGAATTCCATGGTCGCCACGCCCGGTATCTCCATCGGGTACTGGAAGGCGAGGAAAATGCCCGACGTGGCGCGCTCGGCCGGATCCATTTCCAGGATCGACTGGCCGTTGTAGAGGATGTCGCCTTCGGTGACCTCGTAGTCCTCGCGGCCGGCGAGGATGTAGGACAGCGTCGACTTGCCCGAGCCGTTCGGGCCCATGATCGCGGCGACTTCGCCGGCTTTCACCGTCAGGTTCAGGCCGCGAATGATCTCGGTGCCGTCATCGACGATGCGGGCGTGCAGGTTTCTGATTTCAAGCATTCTTTTGTTTCCTGAATATCTGTCCGGTCAACCGACCGAGCCCTCGAGCGAAATTCCGATCAGCTTCTGCGCCTCGACGGCGAATTCCATCGGCAGCTGCTGGATGACGTCCTTGACGAAGCCGTTGACGATCAGGGCGATCGCCTCTTCCTCCGGAATGCCGCGCTGCATGACGTAGAATTTCTGGTCCTCGGAAATCTTCGAGGTCGTCGCTTCATGCTCGAACTGCGCCGTCGAGTTCTTGGCTTCCATGTAGGGCACGGTGTGCGCGCCGCACTGGTCGCCGATCAGCAGCGAGTCACAGTTGGTGAAATTGCGGGCGTTGGTCGCCTTGCGGTGCGCCGAGACCTGGCCGCGATAGGTGTTCTGCGAGAAGCCGGCGGCGATGCCCTTGGAGATGATGCGGCTCGACGTGTTCTTGCCGAGATGGATCATCTTGGTGCCGCTATCGACCTGCTGATAGCCGTTCGACACGGCGATCGAATAGAATTCGCCGCTGGAATCGTCGCCGCGCAGGATGCAGCTCGGATATTTCCAGGTGATCGCCGAACCGGTCTCGACCTGCGTCCACGAGATCTTCGAGCGGTGACCACGGCAGTCGCCGCGCTTGGTGACGAAATTGTAGATGCCGCCCTTGCCCTCGGCGTCGCCCGGATACCAGTTCTGCACCGTCGAATATTTGATCTCGGCATCGTCGAGCGCCACAAGTTCGACCACCGCCGCATGCAGCTGATTCTCGTCGCGCTGCGGCGCCGTGCAGCCTTCGAGATAGGAGACGTAGGCCCCCTCCTCGGCGATGATCAGCGTGCGCTCGAACTGGCCGGTGTTCTTCTCGTTCATACGAAAATAGGTCGACAGTTCCATCGGGCAGCGTACGCCCTTGGGCACGAAGACGAACGAGCCGTCGGTGAACACGGCGGAATTCAGCGTGGCGTAGTAATTGTCGGAGGTCGGCACGACCGAACCGAGATACTTCTTCACCAGCTCCGGATGCTCGCGGATGGCTTCCGAGATCGAGCAGAAGATGACGCCGGCCTGCGCCAGCTCCTTCTTGAAGGTGGTGACGACGGAGACGGAATCGAACACGGCGTCGACGGCGACGCGGCCCGATTTGTAGACATTGTCGCTGGCTTCCTCGAGCTCGGAGGCGTCTGTCTTCTGCACGCCGGCGAGAATTTCCTGTTCCCGCAGCGGAATGCCGAGCTTCTCGTAGACCTTCAGCAGTTCAGGATCGACGTCGCTGAGCGAGGTCGGACCGGGCGTGCTTTTGGGCGCCGCGTAGAAGTAGATGTCCTGGAAATCGATCTTCGGATAGTGGACGCGCGCCCAGGTCGGCTCGTCCAGCGTCAGCCAACGGCGATACGCTTCCAGACGCCATTCCAGCATCCAGGACGGCTCGTCCTTCTTGGCCGAAATGAAGCGGATGATGTCTTCGCTCAGGCCCTTGGGGGCCTTGTCCATCGCTATTTCGGTCTGGAATCCATATTTGTATTGGTCGACGTCGATCTTTCGGACCCGATCGATCGTGTCCTGCACAGCAGGCATAGGCGTTCTCCATCCACGCCGGGGTCAAGGCCCGACAGTTTTCAAACTATGGCACTGCCAATCAACGCCGAAAAAGCGCTTGCGGCAGCGTAAGTTTCATATAGTGCGTCCCGACCGGAAATTCACCCGGCCAGCATGAAACGCACGGCTCTACCAGGCCGAAAGGCCCAAAATTGTCCAGCCGCTCACGCGGCCTGGTCTCTATCCGCCTTTTGCCTGGCGGCTTGCCGCGCGGCGATCCCCGCCAGCGCAGTGCGGAACAGCTCGATATCCTCAGCGCCCGTCGCCGGACCGATCGACACGCGCAAGGCGCCAAGACTGTCGCCGTATCCCATGGCCTTCAGCACATGGCTCGGTCCGACCTTGCCCGACGAACAGGCGGAGCCGGCCGACAGCGCCACACCGGCCAGATCGAAGGCGATCTGAGCGGTCTCGGCTTTGACGCCCGCAATAGCGAAGAATGTCGTATTGGCAAGCCTTGGCGCACCCGTTCCAAAGATTTCCGCGTCCGGCACCAATATTTTCACCATGGCCTCGATCTCGTCGCGGCGCTGCCGCACCGCATCCATGGCCGGCAGCCCGGCCAGACCCTCACGCGCAGCCGCGCCAAAACCGGCAATGGCGGTGAGGTTTTCGGTGCCGCCACGGTGGCCCTTTTCCTGGCCGCCGCCGTTGATCAGCGGCTGCGGCATCATCAGATCGGAGGCGGCGACGATGGCGCCGACGCCCTTGGGGCCGCCGACCTTGTGCGAGGACAGTATCAGATAATCAGCGTAACCCGCTGACATGTCGATCGAAACGCGCCCCGCAGCCTGAACGGCGTCGACGACGAGGATGCCGCCCGCTTCCTTGACGATCCCGGCGATGCGATCGATCGGCTGAATGACCCCGGTCTCGTTGTTGGCAGCATGGATGGCAACCAGCGGCAGGCCATCGGCCTTGTCATGCTCGGCAAGCACAACGGCCAAGGCCGCAAGGTCGGCGATGCCGTTGGCATCGACGCCGATCCGTGTCACCTGCGCTGCCGGGAAGCGTCCGCCATTCAGCAGGCAGGGGTGATCGGCTTCGGACACGTAAAGCCGGCTCATGCGCACAGGGCCGCGTCCCATCCGCCAGTCTGATGTCAGCAGCGTCGAGGCGGCTTCCGTCGCGCCGGAGGTGAACACGACATGCTCTGGCTTGGCGTTGACCAGTGCTGCCACGTCACGCCTTGCGGTCTCGATCAGACGGCGTGCGGCGCGCCCTTCGGCATGGACCGACGACGGGTTGGCGACGATATCAAGCGCCGCGACCATAGCCTCGCGGGCCACTGCAAGCAGCGGCGCACTGGCATTGTAGTCGAGATAGGCTCGATTTGCGGCCATTTTCGTCCAGTTGGTCCCGTCAGAAGCCATTCCGCCGACGTATCGCGTTATTTCCTTGAAATTCCAAGGCGAGGCGTCCTATTTACCCGGCTTGCGGCGCGGGTGGCCCGGCTCGATGTCTTGCCACTCAGTTTTGAACAATTCTAAACTAGCTTCTAAGAAGACGCTCGCCCTGCGTCAAGGCCAGAGGAAGACTTGTTCCGGGCGCCGCGCATTCGTATGCAAGTGGAGTATTTTATGCCTGAGGTCATTTTCACCGGCCCTGCCGGCCGTCTGGAGGGGCGCTACCAGCCTTCCAAGGAAAAGAGCGCGCCGATCGCCATCGTTCTGCACCCGCACCCCCAGTTCGGCGGCACGATGAACAACAAGATCGTCTACGACCTCTTCTACATGTTCCAGAAGCGGGATTTCACCACGCTTCGCTTCAATTTCCGCGGCATCGGTCGCAGCCAGGGCGAGTTCGATCACGGCACTGGTGAGTTGTCGGATGCCGCCGCGGCGCTGGATTGGGTGCAGTCGCTGCATCCGGATTCCAAGAGTTGCTGGGTCGCCGGTTACTCCTTCGGCTCCTGGATCGGCATGCAACTCCTGATGCGCCGGCCGGAGATCGAAGGCTTCATCTCGATCGCGCCGCAGCCCAACACCTATGATTTCTCGTTCCTGGCGCCCTGCCCTTCATCGGGCCTGATCATCCATGGCGATGCCGACAAGGTGGCGCCGCCGAAAGATGTGCAAGGCCTGGTCGACAAGTTGCACACGCAAAAAGGCATCACCATCACGCAGAAGACCTTGCCCGGCGCCAACCATTTCTTCTCCAACGACGCCGACCTGTTGCTCGAGGAATGCGCTGATTATCTCGACCGCCGGCTTGCCGGTGAATTGTCGGATCCGCGGCCGAAGCGGCTGCGTTAAGCAAAGGAAGGGCGGCGGCGGTGTACGAGCCTCCTCATTTCAGGGAAACGCGGCCGGACATACTGCACGGGCTGATCCGGGCGCACCCGCTCGGGCTGTTGATTTCCAACGGACCCGAGGGCCCGGTCGCCAACGCCATCCCGTTCCTGCTCGACGCCGACGTCGGGCCGAACGGCCGGCTGCGGGCGCATCTGGCGCGGGCCAACCCGCAATGGCGCCTGTTGGCCGACAATCCGGCTTCACCAGTGCTGGTCGTCTTCCAGGGCAGCGATGCCTATGTGACGCCGTCCTGGTACGAGACCAAGCGCGAAACCGGCAAGGTGGTGCCGACCTGGAATTATGCCATCGTACAGGTGCGCGGCACCGTCACGGTGATGGACGACCAGGACTGGCTGGCGCGGCAGATCGCCGATCTGACCGCGTCCCAGGAAGGTACTCGCGAGACGCCCTGGGCGGTGACCGACGCGCCGGCGCCCTTCATCCAGTCGCAGATCAAGGGCATTATCGGGCTGGAAATCGAGATCAGCGAAATCCACGGCAAGTGGAAGGTCAGCCAGAACCGGCCTGTGGCCGATCGCGTCGGCGTTGCCCAAGGGCTCGAAAGCGAAGAGCGCTCGTCGCCCGACATGGCCGGCATGGTGAGATCTTACGGCGGTCTGGACGGGAATTAAGCTTCGGGCCAAACCGGACGCTCAGGTCTTCCGGCTTGGTCTGATCAGCCAAAACGTCTTCTTGCGGACCGGCAATCCCGACGGCATCGGCCGAAAGATGAAACCGAGCCGGGCAAAGATCAGCCCGCAGGCAATCGCGAAGGCGCAGCCGAGGCCGAAGCCGGCAACAGTGTCGCTGGGATAATGCGCGCCAACGAATACCCGCGTCGAGGCGATGCAGGCCGTGATCGCCAAGGCGATGTACCAGCGCCTCGGAAACAAAAGCAGGGCCACCCCGAAAACGGCGCCCATGGTCGTGGCATGGCCGGACGGGAAGCCGGCGAAGCGCGCATCAAAAGCGAAGGGACGCAAGGCCAGCACACCAAAGTCGCCGAAATAGAGCGGGCGAGCCCGACCGATCGCGTATTTCAGCACATTGACGGCGAGGCCCGACAGGCCGACGGCGCCCAGCACCAGAAAAGCCAGGCAGGTCCAGTTGTAGACGAGCATCAGCGAGCGCCTCGAGAGGCTTCGCCAGTCCGTCAGGTTCGCGGCGACGAGCAGAAGCGCCGACGGAATGAGATACCAGCCACCCAGGCCGAACTGCGTGAAAAAGTCGGCAAGCCCGGCAAATTTCGCCGACCACTGGCCGTGAAGCATTCCAGCCGGAGTGTCGAGGCGAACGAACGCTGCCGCCGTCAGCAGAACCCAGACCAGCACCCAGACCGACCACAAAATGTTCGGGTATCTGGCCGGACGAACGGCAAAGCGCCTTTTGGCGATCCGTATCGTATCGCGAAAATTGTCGAGGGACCGGCGACCTACCCCAAGGAGCAGACCGGAAACGGAAGGGCGCGATTTCACCAGCATTGGAGATTCGACCCTGTCATCGACCAGCGATCATTGGGCCACACGATAGAGGCCGAGCGACAGTTTGTCTCCCGACGAATAGTTGAGCCCGTCGATCCGGGCAACGCGGCTCGCGGATTTGCCTTGTGCCGCCAGCAGGCCATTCAATTTCTGCTCATCGCCAACCTGTGCCAGCGCCAGCGCGCAGGCCGGGTCGGCAAGCAGATGTTTGGCGACGCCATCGACATCGGTCAGAACCGTCTTCGTGCCGACAAGGAACACCAGGCTCGGCTCGTGATATTCCGCCGAGGCGAGCACCGTGGTGTCGCAAGGCCTGTTGGCGCGGACCGCCGCTTCGATGGCCGGGCTCAGCCAGATCGGCTTCAGTGACGGCGCGATGACGCCGAATAGCAAGCCATAGGTGATGCCCGCGCAGGCCGCGATGGCGCCGATGCGGCGCAGCGGCACTTGCAGCTCCCTGGAAAAAGCGAAGTAGCCCGCCCCCAGTGCTGCCGCGGCCGCCGGAATGCTCCACCAGGAGAAGGTGCCAGTGAGGTAGATCGGCGCTCCGATGCAGACCGCCGCAAGGCCGAAACTGACCACGACCAGACCAAATGCCGTCGACCACCACAGCCAATTCTGCCAGCGCCGGAGCGGCGCATTCGCATCACGCGGCGACAATGTCAGCAGCCAGCCGATCAGCAGCGCCATGCCGGGATAGGCCGGCAGGACATAGTGCGGCAGCTTGGTCGGGATCAGCTCGAACACCAGCCAGAACGGAATGTACCAGGCGAGGCAGAAGCGCAGCCGGGGATCGTCGCGCAGCCGGTTGAGGGCCTGGAGCCCGGCGCCGATCGCGATCAGGCCGAAGGGCCACATGAACAGCGAATAGGTCAGCATGTAGAAACCGGGCGGCAGGCCATGCGACTCCTCGCCCTGGGCAACCTTGGCCACCATGTCCTTGCCGACGGCCTCCTGCAAAAAGGCGCCGCCGCTCTTCCAGGTGATGAGGACGACCCAGGGCAGGACGATAAGGAGCACCAGGGCGACACCGCGCACGAGCTTCAGCTTCAGGAGCCAGCGCCAGTCGCGCTCGAACGCAAACAAGGTGGCGACCGTCAGCACCGACAACAGCGGGGCGACGGGTCCCTTGATAAGGATTCCCAGCCCTTGAGCCGCCCAGAAGATCCACGGCAGATGGCTGCCTACCCGTTCGTTCCGGCGCGCTGCCAGATAGATCTGGGCAAGCGCGCCTTGTGCCGCCACGCAGCAGGCCAGCAGCATGGCGTCGGTCTTGGCGTCGCGGCCCTCGAAGGCGGTCGCGAAGATCGCCGCCATCATCAGGCCGGCAGCGAGACCTGCATTGGCACCGAAGAGCTTGGTGCCTGTCCAGGCGATGCCGACGACGGCCAAGGCAATGCCAAGCATGGAGACGAGGCGGTAGATCCAGATCGGCGCCGCCGCCCCCTCGCCGCTCAGCGCCACGGCCGCCGATTGCAGCCAGTAAATGCCGATCGGCTTCTTGTAGCGCGAGGCATCTTGAAAACGGATATCGACATAGTCGGAGGTTTCGACCATCTGCTTGGTGGCCTGGACAAAACGCGACTCGTCGCGGTCGACTGGTGGAAGGCTCGCCAGCCCGCTGAACGTCATCAGCAGGCTGAACAGAAAGAGGAGAAGATAATTCCTGTTCATCGCGGGAGCTTTCCGGATCTGATCTGCGGGATGGCCCCGTCGCGGCGCCTCAGGCCCTGCCCCTGCGCGGCGCCTCAATACGCCAGCCAAAAGAATGAGGCAAGAAGTGGGCTTGGCCATCCGCACGGGCCGCAAAACCGGAAACCACTTTTGCTAACCGCGCTTGGGTGCTAAACGCCCGCGTTCATGCACACCCGAGCCGCGGCGGCCGGGCGCTTTCGGGAAAGAAACAATGTCCGCCTTCAAATCCGATTTCCTGCGCACGATGAGCGAGCGCGGTTTCATCCACCAGACCTCGGATGATGCCGGTCTCGACGCAATCTTCGCCAAGGAGACGGTGACGGCCTATATCGGCTTCGACGCGACCGCCAAAAGCCTGCACGCCGGCTCGCTGATCCAGATCATGATGCTGCACTGGCTGCAGCAGACCGGTCATCGGCCGATCGCGCTGATGGGCGGCGGCACCTCGATGATCGGCGACCCATCGTTCAAGGACGAGGCGCGCAAGCTGCTGACCCCACAGGACATCGACGACAATCTCGCCGGCATCCGCCGCAACTTCATGCCGTATCTCAAATTCGGCGGCGGCCCCAATGACGCCATCATGGTCAACAACGCCGACTGGCTGATGGAGATCAACTACGTCAATTTCCTGCGTGATGTCGGCCGTCACTTTTCCGTCAACCGCATGCTGGCCTTCGATTCCGTCAAGCTCCGGCTCGATCGCGAGCAGTCGCTGTCGTTCCTCGAATTCAACTACATGATCCTGCAGGCCTATGATTTCGTCGAGCTTTACAAGCGCCTCGGCTGCCGCCTGCAGATGGGCGGCTCCGACCAGTGGGGCAACATCATCAACGGCATCGATCTCGGCCGCCGCATGGAGGACGCGCAGCTCTACGCGCTGACCACGCCGCTGCTCACCACCTCGTCGGGTGCCAAGATGGGCAAATCGGCATCGGGCGCGGTCTGGCTCGATGAAGAGATGCTGAGCCCCTATGAATTCTGGCAGTACTGGCGCAACACCGAGGATGCCGACGTTGCCCGCTTCCTGAAACTCTACACGACGCTGCCCCTGGACGAGATCGCGCGGTTTGAGCGGCTCGGCGGGTCCGAAATCAATGAGGCCAAGAAGATCCTCGCCACCGAGATCACCGCCTTGCTGCACGGTCGTGCAGCCGCCGAACAAGCCAGCGATACGGCGCGCAAGACGTTCGAGGAAGGCGCGCTCGCGCAATCGCTGCCGACCGTCGAGGTTGACAAGGCCGCTCTCGAAGCCGGCGTCGGCGTCCTGTCGCTGCTGGTCACCGCGGGGCTGGCGGCGTCGAACGGTGAGGCACGGCGGCACGTGCAAGGCGGTGCCGTGCGCCTGAACGACGAGCCGGTCAGCGACGAGCGCCGGCTGGTGACTTCAAGGGATTTGAGTCCGGAAAACGTCGTAAAGCTGTCTTTGGGAAAGAAAAAACACATTCTGGTGCGGCCGATTTGAGATCGCTCACCGGTACTCGAAGATCGACCTGAATATCCCGGGCGCGATCACCGACAGCGGATTGATGTCAAGCAGCGGCTTGTTGGCATTGCCCTTGAGCCGGTAGGTAACGCCGATCAGGCCGCGGTCGCGGCCATTGCCGAGCAGCGCGCCAACGATGGGCAATTCGCCGAAGATGCGATTGAGGCCATAGACCGGCATGAATGTGCCGGTCATGTCCATGTTGTTGTTCTGGTCGTAGAGCGTGCCCTGGAACGTCGTGCCGATGCGCGGACCGCGCAGCACGCCATTGGCCAGTTTCAGATAGCCGCTGCCCTTGTCGATCTCGGCGTAACCGCGTTCGAACTTCACCCGCGACGTGTCCAGTTTGCCCTTGACCGCCTGATTGAGGCTGCGGCTGTCGCCGGCCGGCGTGGTCGAGACGATGGAGGCGAGCTTCGGTTCGTTGACCACGAAAAAGTTGCTGGTGTCGACCTTGCCCTTCAGCGCTCCGTCGCTCGGCCCCGCCAGTGCCAGGATGATCGTTCCGCCTTCCATGTGCTCGTAGATGTTGAGGAACCTGAGGATGGCGCCGGCGTCGGCGGACTGCATGTTGAGCGCGCGCCGGCCGGCTCCAGTGGTGTTGCTGATGCTTATGGCGGCGCCCGAACTTGCCGTCGCGCTGACCTTCAGCCCGTTCACCCGCGAACCGGCCGCGCTGTAGTCGAGCTTCAAATTGGACAATTGCTCGTCGTGGAAACCGGTCAGCCGGTCGACATCGGCGCTGACGGAAATGGCGTCGGAACCGGTGGTCTTGGTCGCTGTGTCGACATCCGAGGTGAACTGCTTGATGAGCGAGCGGGCATCCAGCGCATTGCCTGATATGTCGACCGCATAGCCCTTGCCGGACCGCTTCACCGACACCGCGACGTCGTCGCCCCTGTTCAAGGTGACCTTGCTGAACCGCGCCGATGACAGAGCACCATTGACCAGCACGATGCTGCCGTCGACGGAGAAACTCTTTCCGTCGAGGTTGAAGTCGGACAGCGTCGTCGTGTCGCCGGCCTTGGTCATGACGAATGTGACATTGGCGGGGACCCCAGCGCCCTTGCTCCAACCCGCCCAGGGGATGTCCAGCCTGGCATTGGCCAGATCGGCCGAGACGTTCTGGTTGCCGCTCCCATTCTTGTCGATCGCGACTTTCACCGTTCCGGCAAGCAGCGGCTTCAGACCGGGCATGGCGGCGGCGCGGACCTTGTCGTCGAGCACCATGGCTACCTTGCGGCTTCGCGCCGGCCCATCATCCCTGAGGGGCTCGATCAGATCGAGTTCCGCCGGTATGCCGTTCAGCGACGCCTTTGCGGAGATCACCGCCTTAACAGGGTCGACCGTGATCGAACCGTCGGCATCCGTCACGGTCTGCCCCTCGAAAGGCTTGGCCAACGACATGCCGGTATAGTCGAGCGACACCAGCCAGTCGAGCTTGGAACTGTCGACGCCGGACTGCAGGGGAATATCCGCCTTGACGTGGCCGGTGACGCTGCCCGACAGCTCTTCGGGCAGAATTCCGACATGGCGCATGGCGTTGATCGGCTCGTAGGATGCGAGTTCGGCAACAGCGGATGCGTCGCCGTCAACGTCGATGTCGAGCGCGCCGATGACCGGCGGGCGATTGGCCGCCTTGACCGTCAATGTACCGTTGCTGGCCGCCACGGTGCGACCGCTGGGCATATAGACGGTGCCCGAGGACAGGGAGACATCGACATCGTTGCCGTGGAAGCCGACGACGCCAACCGCGTCGCGTATCGGCGGAATGCGGCCGGCCGTGTCGAAGCGCGATCCCTCGATCTGGAAGCGGCCGAATATTTCGTCGGCGGACAGCGGCACGCCGTTGCCCAGCCGGCCCGGCACGACCTGGAACTGGAGGTTGGCGTCGACGACGCGGCCGCCGAACAGATTGGCGAGCACCCACAGCCTGGCGTTGCGCGCCGAAAACCACGGCCACAGCTGCTTGACGTGAGAGACCTGCATGTTGTGGATATTGATGGCAAGGTTGATCCCCGGCGCCTTGCCGTCGACGAACGCCACGGCAGCGGTGCCAAGCACTTCGCTGGAGGCAGCGGACCGAAGCGCGATCTGCTCGGCGACCAGCCTGTGGCTCACCGTGTTGTAGACACCGGCAATCCGGGCGAGGAAGGTCAGCGCTGGCTCAGGCGACTCCGAAGGCGCAAGCGACGAACCGTCGCTGGTCAGGTCATAGCGATAGGAAGGCTCCTCACCCGCCGCCCCGCTTGCCGGCTTCGGACCGATCGAACCGGCGAAATCGAATGTCGAGCGACCGGTCTTCAGCAGCAATCTGTCGACCTGGACCTTGTTGCTGCCGGAAACAAGCGTCGCATCGACATCGACGTCAGCCGGCAGCAACCCGCGCGTGCCTAGATCGAGAATGGAACCAGTCGACGACAAAAGAGCCGTCAGCCGCGATGCATTCGCCCCCGATCCTTCCGATCCCGTCAGCTTCAGCGCGACCGCGCCCAACTTCCCGGCAGCGGCCGCGGGGTCGCCGGCATCCGCCAGGTCGATGCTGGCATCCAGCGCCGTGACCCGGTGTGCCGCGATGTCGCGGGTGGCGGAAGCGGCAACGGTAACCGTCCTGCCGTTGACATCCGCCTTGGATGAAAACCGCATGCCGCCCGGTCCCGACTGCACGACGGTGGCGTCGGTTATATTGAACAGCTTGATCGTTCCGGTTTCGGGCAGCACGAATTCGACATTGCGAAGATCGATCTGGCGCAGCGAATCTTCCCGCACGGCATCGAGCGCGCGGTTGACGTTTCCGAACACCGCATTGGACAGCTTCTCCGGATCGATGAGGCCGTCCGCATTGCGCAGGGCGGCGGTCCAGTCGCCACCGGACGGCATCGCCGCCACGACAATGCGGGCATCGGAGATCCTGGCGCTGGTCAGCCGCACATCCCCCCACAGCAGCGGAACCAGGCGAACGCCGAAGCGCACGTGGCCGGCATCGGCCATCGGCTTGCCGTCGGCGGTCTTCAAGCTGACGTCGCTGACCTGGAGAGCTATGAAACTCGAACTGTCGAGAGTGATGCGCGCCGGCCCGACCGCGACATTGACATCGACGCCGGCCAGTTTCTCAAGAGCCGTTTCCGCCTCGATACGAAGCCGGTCGGCCCCGATGCCGGAGGCGCCAACCAGATAAACGAGTACGGCGGCCAGCAGCACGAGAGCGACCAGACCGGCGAATGCCCTTGCCAGGATGCGAAAGCCGCGCCCGATCGACGCCTGACCAAGTGGCGGCACGCGGCAGGCGGACGGAAAAGCCGCCAGGTCGGTGATCTCATCACGCCTGAACCGGATCTTCTCGTGCTGCGGTTGCTCCTGATCCACGCAATTTTCCGTTGTACGAACTCGATCGTGGACGAATCCCCGCTCGACACTATATCGGTGTGGCTTCGCGCGTAACCTCAAACAAGGGCATCGGTATGGCTGACCTCGACGTAGGCGATCTTGCGCCGCAATTCGATCTGCCGCGCGACGGCGGCGGATCGCTCAGCCTTGCCGCATTCTCCGGCAAGCCCATTGTCCTCTATTTCTATCCGCAGGACGACACAACAAGCTGCACCCAAGAGGCGATCAGCTTTTCGCGGCTGAAGCCGGACTTCGAGAAGGCGGGCGCCGTGGTGATCGGCCTGTCGCCCGACACCGCCGGGAAGCACGACAAGTTCAAGTCGAAATACAATCTGACCATCGACCTTGCCGCCGACGAGGAGCGCAAGGTGATCGAGGCCTACCATCTGTGGGTCGAGAAATCGATGTATGGCCGCAAATACATGGGCGTCGAGCGCGCGACGTTCCTGATCGGACGCGACGGGCGGATCGCCAGGATCTGGCGCAAGGTCCGCGTCAAGGGCCACGCCGAGGAAGTGCTCGAAGCCGTTCGTGCGCTTTGAGGATTGCCGGCACGGCTGTTCGTGCCTTCCCTATGCTCGCCTGACGGGCGTCGCCGCAGAGCCGGTGCACCACAAGCCTTTGTTAACCTTAATAATGTGTAGTCAAGCTGTCGTGGTGTCGTAACCGAAAGCTTGGTCCCGTGAACGCAACCGGTCAGTCAGCAGTCTTCGGCAGGCGCAAGGAGCCCCATACGGTCATCATCGCCCGGGGCAACGAGATCAGGCACTTCACCATCCGACCCTGGCTCGCGGCCTTTATCGGCTCGGCGCTGGCCGCCATCGCCATCGGGTACCTCCTGGCGACCTCCTATCTCGTGCTGCGTGACGATTTGATCGGCGCCACCACCGCGCGGCAGGCACGCATGCAGCAAGCCTATGAAGATCGCATTTCGGCGCTTCGCGCCCAGGTCGACCGCATCACCAGCCGCCAGTTGCTCGACCAGCAATTGATGGAAACCAAGGTCAGCGAACTGCTTGAACGCCAGAGCCAGCTGAGCCAGCGTCATGGTCGGCTTGGCCCGCTGCTCGAACGCGCCGAGAACGAAGTTGGCGCCGCGCCGGCCGAGGATCCGGCAGCGGTTTCGAAGCCGGACAAACGCGCCGAAGTGACCGGTAGCATCAAGGAACCCGCGCGGAACTATGCGGTCGCCAGCCTTGGCGCCGACCTCGGCGCCGGCGACACCAGGCCGTTTTCGCTATGGTCGACCCGCTCCGATCCGCTGCCCAACGATTCAGCCGCGGATCGCGCCGACAAGCTCTTCGTCTCGATCAACCAGTCGCTGAAATCCATCGAGAACGACCAGCTGACCCGCATCAGCACGCTTGCCGACAACGCCTACAAGAGCGCCGACGCGATCACCCAGGCGCTTCAAGCAGCAGGCCTGCCGGTCGACAGCGATTTCGGCAAGAGCGATAGCGATGTCGGCGGACCGCTGATCCCGCTCGATTCCTCGATGAGGTTCGACAGCAAGGTCAAGGAGTTGGACGAGGCGCTTGACGCGCTCGACCACCTCAAGAAGGAAGCGCGCCGGCTGCCACTCACCAACCCGGCGCCGGGCCACTCCGTCACCAGCCCGTTCGGGGTGCGCACCGACCCCCTTCTCGGTACCGCGGCGCTCCATTCCGGCATGGATTTCAGGGCGCCGATCGGCATGGCCGCCAAGGTCACGGCTCCCGGTATCGTCACCAAGGCCGGCTGGAACGGCGGCTACGGCCGCATGATTGAAGTCGACCATGGCAATGGTTTTGCGACGCGCTACGGGCATCTCAGCGAGATCGGGGTGACCGTTGGCGAGAAACTGGACGCCGGCGCCGTCATCGGCAAGACCGGCAGCAGCGGCCGCTCGACCGGCCCGCATCTGCATTATGAAGTCCGCCACAATGGCGAAGCGATCGATCCCTTGCGCTTCCTCACGGTCGGCAGGAAGGTCGCACAATACCTCTGAGGTGCGCAAGGCTTTGAGTTGGCCATCTGCTTCGCGAGCGGCTCGGTCGTTTCGCGCCCACCCCGACATCACGGGCCTGGTCAGTCTCCCGCCCTGAAGACCCGAAAGGCGACCGCCAGCCACGCGGCAGGGCAATCGCTTCAGGTTCCGAATTCGTCCCGTCATCCTTTTCCGAACGTTGGCGCCGCCCCTCACCTGCCTGCCGGCATCCTCTCCCCGTAAACGGGGCGAGGGACGCTGTCATCGATGGTTTCGCCAATTGTCGGTGTTCCAAGAAAGGCGCCGGCGCTGCGGCCAGCCTCTTTCTCCCCGTTCACGGGGAGAAATGCCCGGCAGGGCAATGAGGGGCGGCGCCTACTTCGACGATTGGTGATCTGCCCAAAAATTGGAAACTGTCGTTAGACTGAAGCGATTGCCCTGAGACCAGCGGCTTGCCCGTTGACAGCATTTAAGTTGTAGGATGATATGTATAAGCATACACACCAGCAACAAAGCCGGCCCGACAATGACCATCCACGGCATCTCGCCTGACATTCTCGCAGCACTGGAGCGCGTCCTGGGACAGAGCGGCGTGGCCGCCGATGCCGCTGGCATGGAAAAGTATCTCGGGGACTGGTCCGGCGATCATCATGGCGGCGCCCTTGCCGTGCTGAAGCCGGCCTCGGTCGCCGAGGTTCAGGCCACTGTCCAGCTGTGCGGCACGCTCGGGCTGGCGATGATTCCGCAAGGCGGCAACACCGGGCTTGTCGCCGGCGCAATCGATATCGGCACGAGCCGAGGCGCGGCGGTCATCAGCCTGGAGCGGTTGAACAGGATCCGCCTCGTCGACGCCGACAATTTCATCCTGCAGGCCGATGGCGGCTGCATCCTGCAGCACATCAAGGATGCCGCCGAAGATCGGGATTGCGTGTTTCCGCTAGCGCTCGGCGCCCAGGGAACCTGCCAGATCGGCGGCAACGCGGCGAGCAATGCCGGTGGCGTCAACGTACTGCGCTACGGAATGACCCGTGACCTCATTATCGGCCTGGAAGTGGTGCTGCCGGACGGCGAACTGTGGAGCGGCTTTTCCGGCCTGCGCAAGGACAATCGCGGCTACGACCTGAAGCAGCTTTTCATCGGCAGCGAAGGAACGCTTGGCATCATCACCGGTGTCGAGGTCAAGCTGTTTCCGAAACCCGGCCGCATCGAGACGGCTTATCTGGGCCTTCCCTCGTTCGAAGCGGCCATCGCGCTGTTCCGGCAGGCCCGGCGCGGATGCTCGGACCTGATATCCGCCTTCGAGATCATCGGATCGGAATGCGTGGAGCTTGCGCATCTGGTCGACCCGACCGTCGTCGCCCCGGTCGCCGCCCCCGTTCATGTGCTGATCGAACTGTCGTCGAGCACAGCCGTCGACCTACGCACGCTGCTGGTCGATTTCCTGGCCGGCGCAATGGAAAACCAACTCGTCACCGATGCCGTCCTGGCCGAGAGCAGCGCACAGGCCAGGGCTTTCTGGGCGATTCGCGAAGGGCTGGTCGAGGGGCAAGCCAAGCGTGGCTATCACGTGCGCACCGATCTTTCGGTGCGTATCTCCGATATTCCCACGCTGATCGCCGATGCCCGGCGGTTTGTTACGCGGGAGCACCCGGGCTGGGTTTCCCAGGCCTATGGCCATGCCGGCGACGGCAACGTCCATTTCAACGTGCTGCCGCCGCTTGGCCTTGCCGAGCCCGACGCGCGTGCCAGGGGCGCCGACATCACGGCCGGGCTGTACGAGGTCATCAATGCCCTTGGCGGCTCGATCAGCGCCGAGCACGGCATCGGCCGCACTCGCCAGCGCGTCTACTGGACGGGAATGTCTCCCGTCCACCGTCGGCTCGTCAGCGCGCTAAAGAATGCCATCGACCCTAGTGGGCTGATGAACCCCGGCTGCCTCTTTCCCGCGACGGAGACCTTGTCATGAAACAACGACTGGCTGCCATCGGCACTGTCGAGGCATTGCCGCACCGGGTCGCGGCGTTCCTCAGCCGCGAGATCGAATCAGGCGACCTCAATCCGGGCAGTTTGCTGCCGACAGAACAGCAGCTCTCGGAGAAATTCGGCGTCAGCCGAAACGTGGTGCGCGAGGCGATCGCGCAATTGCGCGCCGATGGCATGGTGGAAGCGCGACAAGGCATCGGCTCCTTCGTGTTGGCACCGGAGCAGCGGGCAACGATCCGCATCGACCGCGAGACGCTGAAGGAAGGGCAGAATATGGAGCGGCTCTTCGAGCTGCGCTGCATTCTCGAGGCCGAGTCGGCCGCGCTTGCCGCCGAGCGGCGCGAGCAGGAGCATCTCGACGCCATCAAGGCTGCGCTCGACCGCATGAGCGGCGAGGAGCGCTGGGAAGACGGCAGCATCGACGCCGATCTTCTGTTTCATCGCGAAATCGCCCGGGCGACAGGCAACAGCTACATCCACACCTTCATTTCCTTCGTCTGCGAACAGATTCGCCGCTCGATCTACTACGCGCGACAAACCAACCCGTTGCACGACCTGGTGGAAGTCAATGTCGGCGAGCATGTGCGCATCTATGAGGCGCTGGTCGCCGGCGACCCGGCAGAAGCCGAGGCGGCGATGCGCGCGCATATCATCGGCGCCGCCAATCGTGTCGGCGTCAGGCTGCCGACGTCGCGTGGCCAGCGCGCCGACGGAGGGAAATAGCCATGTCGCTCGGAACCGCATACCGGATTTCGGACGTATGTCT
The DNA here is from genome assembly GCF_040317555.1 of Mesorhizobium sp. M1406. Lineage (NCBI taxonomy): Bacteria > Pseudomonadati > Pseudomonadota > Alphaproteobacteria > Hyphomicrobiales > Phyllobacteriaceae > Mesorhizobium > Mesorhizobium sp. M1406. The sequence goes on from NZ_JAMYKW010000013.1 coordinate 132,899, forward strand.
GCTTGTCGAGGACATCGAGCGAACGCTGGCATTCTATGTCGACAAGCTCGGCTTCCGCCTGCGCCGGCGCGCCGAAGGCTTTGCCGACTTCCATGGCGAGGGCGTGACGCTTGCCGCCTGGGAGATCGACCATATCAGCCAGCATACCGGCGTCTCGAAGCTGCGTTCGCCGCGCCACGCGCACAAGGTCTGCGTCGCGGTCAAGCTCGACGCACCCGGCGAGATCGACCGCCTGTATTCCGAGCTGACCGCCAAGGGCGTGCCCTTCCAGGGTCCGCCCGAGGATTACGTCTGGAACGCGCGCTGCGCCTATTTCACCGACCCGGACGACACGCTCTGGGAACTCTACGCCTGGCTCGACGGCGGCCCCGGCGACTACCACGACGAACAGCCGTAGACGACACCGCGCCAAGGGAACGGCGCGCAAGGAAGAGACAGACAAGTCTTGCAACAGGAGCGAAAAATGAGTGAACAATCATTACAACGTAAACCGCCGCAGCTTCATGAAATCCGGCCTGGCGGCCGCGGCCGCCGCATCGGCCGGGATGCAACTGGTGCTGACCCCCGGCGCGAAGGCGGCCGGAAAGGTCGTCATCCAGTATGACTGGCTGATGTCCAACGGCCAGATCGGCGACATTGCCGCCGTCGTCAACGGCTACTTCAAGGACGCCGGGCTCGACGTGGAATTCAGTCCTGGCGGCCCCAACGCCTCGACCGTGCCGCCGGTGATCTCGGGTGCGGCACAGCTCGGCCAATTCTCCGAAACGCCGCAGCTTTTCGCGGCTCGCGCCAGCGGCGTACCGGTCAAGATCATCGCTTGCGGCTTCCGCACCGGCCCTTACGCCTTCACCTCGAAGGCGGCAAATCCGATCCGCGGCATCGCCGATTTCAAGGGCAAGAAGATCGGCATCCAACCGACCGCGCGTTTCGTCATCGACGAGATCCTGGCCAAGAACGGCATGGGCCCGTCCGACGTCACCGTCGTCAATGTTGGCTTCGACAAAGGGCCGCTGGTGCGTGGCGATGTCGATGCGATCGGCGGTTGGATCACCAACACACAGGCATTGAGCGTCGTCGGCGATGACCGCATCGACCTTCTGGTGCGCGATCTCGGCCTGAATTCCTATGCGGACGTCTACTTCGCCACCGACGCCGCAATCGAAAAGGATCCGGACACGCTGGCGAAATTCATCGGCGCCGTCGCCAAGGGCTGGGGCTGGGTGCACGCCAACCCGCAGGACGCCGTGAAAAAAATGGTCGCCGCCTATCCCGAAATGGACCTCGGGTGGGAAGAGAAGACCATCAACCTTGTGCTGAAACTCTCCTTCGATGCGGCAACCGCCAAGGATGGCTGGGGGACGTTCGACCCGGCATCGATCGAGGAGCAATTGGCACTGCTGGACAAGGTTGGGCAGTATCCGAACGGACGGCCAGCCACCGCCGACGTCCATACCACCAAGATCCTCGAACTTTCGGCCACCGAGCGGCCGAAGCTCGACGCACCCGCCGCCTGATGGCGAGCGCGATCGAAGCCAGCAGGCTGGATGTCGGCTATGACGGCCGCCAGGCGGCCGTCATAGTGCTCTCCGGCCTCGACCTCAGCGTCGAGACCGGATCCTTCCTGTCGATCCTTGGGCCTTCCGGCTGCGGCAAGTCGACCTTGCTCCGGGTGGTTGCCGACCTGCTCGATCCGCTCGGCGGCACGATCAGCGTGCTCGGCGACACGCCTCATGCTGTCCGGTCGCGCCGCGATGTCGGCTTCGTCTTCCAGGACTCGACCTTGCTGCCCTGGCGCACGGTGCGCGACAATGTGCGTCTGCCGCTTGGCGTCGGGCAAGGCAGCCTGACCCGCAAAATCGAGGACCGCAGTGACGAATTGCTCGATCTGATGGGGCTTGCCGGCTTCGGTGAGCGCCTGCCACACCAGCTTTCCGGCGGCCAGCGCCAGCGCGTGGCGATCGCCCGAGCATTGCTTGGACAACCAAAACTGCTGCTGATGGACGAACCGTTCGGGGCGCTCGACGAGATCACCCGCGACCGCCTCAACGATGAGTTGCTCGCTTTGTGGCGGCGCACGGGCACGACGATCCTGTTCGTCACCCATTCGATCGCCGAGGCCGCCTATCTCGGTGAGCAGGTCATCGTTCTGGCCGCCAATCCGGGGCGACTGGTCAAGGACCTGGATATGCGGCCGCTCAAGCAGGAGGGCAACCGCTGCTCGCGTGAAGACCCGTCAATCGTCGCCGCCATGGCCGACCTGCGCACCGCGCTGGAGCGCGCGTCGTGAGGCCGGCGCCGCTGTCTCCGCAGTTGGCAATCGCCCTGCCCGTTCTCGGCGCGGCGTCACTGCTTGTCACCTGGCAGTATCTGCTGCCGCTTCTCGGCGTGCCGGCCTATATCGTGCCGACGCCGACGGCGATATCAGGCGTCTTCCAGAAGAATTTCGCGCTGCTCATCGACAATCTCAGGCCGACGCTGATCGAGGCGCTGGCCGGCTTCGTCATCGGCAATTTGGCTGCCGTCCTGCTGGCTGTCGTGTTCGTGCACAGCCGCATCCTTCAGGCAGCCTATTTTCCGATCGTGCTGTTCTTCAACACCATTCCGATCCTGGCGCTGTCGCCGATCATCATCCTGATCTTCGGGCTCGGCATGACGCCGAAGATCGTCATCGCGGCGGTGATCTGTTTCTTTCCGACGCTGGTGAACATGATCCGTGGCCTGGATTCGGCCAGCGATAACGAGCACGAGCTGTTTCGGGTGCTGTCGGCGACACGCTGGGAGATATTTTGGGACCTGCGCCTGCCGCGTGCGCTGCCGATGCTGTTCTCCTCGCTCAGGATCGCCTCGGCGACGGCGGTCGTCGGCGCCATCGTCGGTGAATGGATCGGCTCGGACAAGGGCCTCGGCGCGCTGATTATCCAGGCGAGCTTCAACTACCAGTCGGACCGGCTTTACGCGGCGATCGTTTTGTCGTCGTGCCTGTCGATCGCGCTGTTTTGTGCCGTGGTGATGGTTGAGCGCCGGGTCATCAGATACTGAGCCGGCGAACTGTTTTTTGCCGATCCGTGCTCTACGGCGCCGTGCGCAGGCAAACCGCCTGCCGTAGCCTCATCCTCAGGATTTGACGTGGATCTCCCGCGGGAACTTGGTCAGCGTCTCATTGCCGGTTTCGGTGACCAGGATGGTCTCGCTGATCTCGATGCCCCAGCCGTCCATCCACATGCCGAGGATGGAATGAACGACGTTGCCTGATTCGAGCACGGTCTTGTCGCCCGGCCTGAGGCTGATCGTGTGTTCGCCCCAATCCGGCGGATAGGCGACGCCGATGGAATAGCCGATGCGCGACTCCTTCTTCAGTCCATGGCGCTGGATGACCTTGCGCCAGGCGCCCTCGACGGCTTCGGCTGATGTTCCCGGCCTGACCGCGTCGAGCACCGCATCCATGCCCTCGATCACCGCTTTGGCCGTATCCGAGACATTTGTCGGCGTTTTGCCGAGTTGCAGGGTTCTTGCCAGTCCGGCGGCATAGCGGCGGCAGACACCGGCAAGTTCCAGGGCAATCGTCTCGTTTTCGCCAAACCGCCTGTCGCTCCACATGATGTGCGGCGCGGAAGCATTCTCGCCACCGAGAATTGTCGGCGGAAGCGCGGTGATGTCACCCGCGAAGTCAGGGCTGCCGGCGATCTGCGCCGCCTGGATGGCGGCGATGGCATCGCATTCGCGAACTCCCGGCGCGATCACCTCGAAGGCCCGCGTGACCGCCGCTTCGGCCAGGGTCGATGCCTTGCGCAAATAGGCGATCTCGGGCGGCGATTTGACCGCGCGGATCCAGTTCACCAACAGATCGGCATCTTGCCATTTCGCATTGGGAAGTCCGGCGACAAGCCGGGCATGTGCTTTCGGGGAGAAATAGTAGGCTTCGAGTTCGATGCCGATAGCGCGGTTCCCCCAGCCCTTCGCCACGATCCAGTTCGCGATCCAGTCCATCGGATGGCGATCGGCACGCTGAACGTGATCCTCCGGGAAGCCAACCACGTTCTCGGGCTTCATCCAGGCTGTCAGAAGACCGCCGGCCGCATCCATGGCGCGCCCGATCCAGACCGGCTCGACCTCCTCGACTGGAACGAGCACAACCTGGGGCGTGTAGAATGACCAGCCATCATAGCCAGTGATGTAGTGCTGGTTGGCAACGTCGTTGACAACAAGGAGCTCGAGACCGCGCCTGGCCATCTCGGCGCGGATCTTGCGAAGCCGCTGTTGGTACTCTTCGTGGGCAAACGGCAATTCGATCATCCTTGCTCCATGCTTTGTCGGATCAGAGGTCGCGGGGTTCGCTTACCTTTGAGACGCTTTCGACATGGCGGCAATCGGCCAGCGTGGCGCGTGAGCAGGTCCTGAACCGGGGTACGTTTCGATTTATTTTTGAATTCCATTTGACTGAATAAATAACAGGTGCGAAGCTAATCTCTCCTAAGGGCGCAAATCATGGCACTGCGGGGGACCAATCAGGAGTTCGGGCGGCCGTACAACCGGCGCATCGTGCTTGAGTCGATCCGCCTGCATGGGCCGATCGCTCGCGGCGAGATCGCCCGGCGCGTCGGCCTCACCGTCCAGACGGTGTCCACCATCGTTCGCGAACTGGAAGAACAGGGCTACATCCTGTCGCTGCGCGAAGAACCGAAGGGGCGCGGCCTGCCACCGGCGACCCTGCGGATCAACCCCGAGGGCGGCTACGCCGTCGGCACTCACATCACCCCGCTCGGCATCAGTGCCGCCTTGATCAATCTGAGCGGCGACGTGATCGAGAGCACTTACCGCGAGGCGCCGAACGCGACGCCGGACCACGCCTTCGACCTCATCGCGGCGATGGTGAATGAATTGACCGGACTGCGGGCTGGAGGACGGGTTCTCGGCGTCGGCATGGCCCTGCCCGGCCCGTTCGATGTCGAATCCATGAGTTTTGTCGGTCCGACCACCATGACCGGCTGGAAGGATGTGGCGCTGGGTGAGCGGCTGGCGGCTTCCACCGGGCTGCCGGCCTTCTTTGAAACCGACATGGCGGCCGCGGCCATGGGCGAGCGCCTCTACGGCCTCGGCGCGCAGTTTTCCGAATATTACTATCTCTATTTCGGCGTCGGCCTTGGCGGCGTCATGGTTCATGACGGCTCCGCGTTGCGCGGCGCCGGGGGCAATGCCGGCGAGATCGGGCACATTCCCGTCGTTCCCGGTGGCGAGGCCTGCCCGTGCGGCAACAGCGGTTGTCTCGAAAGATACCTCTCGCTCGAGGCGCTCCGGCGCTGGAACGGCAGCGAGGCCGAATGGGTGGCCGAAGTCGCACCGATCTTTCACAATGCCGTCGCCGTCATCGAGAACCTGTTCGACCCCGAAACCGTCATCCTCGGCGGGCTGGCGTCCATCGATCTGCTCGAAATGCTGGCTGGTTCGGCCGGAGGCCTGCATAATTCCGTTTCCGCACGCAAGGACCGCACGACGCCTCGAATCCTCGTCGCGCGCGGCGGGCAACATTCGGTGTTGCGCGGCGCCGCCGCCCTTGCGGTTTCTGGGGTGCTGTCACCGCGCTTCGGGCAGATGTTTGCTGCCGAACGCGAACGCGAGCGCGACCTTATCAAAGGCAGGGAGATTGCGGCATGAACGAACCCCTGCTGGTGCTCGACAACGTCACCAAGAATTATGGCGCTATCGAAGCGCTCAAGGGGATCAGCTTCTCGATCGGCAAGGGCGAGGTCGTGGCGCTGCTCGGCGACAACGGCGCCGGCAAATCGACGCTGGTCAAGATCATCGCCGGCGGACTGGAGCCGACCTCGGGCCGCATGCTGTTCGAGGGCAAGGAGTTCCTTGCCCGGTCGCCTGCCGAGGCCAAGGCGGCGGGCATCGAGACCGTCTACCAGGACCTGTCGCTGTGCACCAATGTCGACGTCGTCGCCAATTTCTTCATGGGCCGCGAGATCACCAGGAAGGTTCTTGGCATTCCCGTGCTCGACGAGCGCGCCATGGAAGCCGTCGTCGGAAAGGCGCTGGCCAGTGCCGGCACCCGCATTCCCTCGCTGCGCACCAATGTCGAGCACCTTTCGGGCGGCCAGCGGCAGGCCATCGAGCTCAACCGCTTCGTGCACTGGGGCGGCAAGCTGGTGCTGCTCGATGAACCGTTCGCAGCGCTTGGCGTCGAACAGACGCGGCGCGGCCTCGACATGATCCGCCAGGTGGCGAACCAGGGCATCGGCGTCGTCATCATCACTCATATCATGCAGCAGGCCTTCCAGGTCGCCGACCGGATCGTGGTGATCCGGCAAGGCGTCGTGGCGGGTGATGTCGCACGCAACAAAACAAGTCCCGATGCGGTGATCAACATGATCACCGGAGAGACGCTTGCCGGTGCCGGACCGACAGGCTGAGGGACAAAAGAGGGGTCCGGCGTAAAAGAGGAGCGAACGACATGAAGCGAATACTTCTTGCTGTCTTCGGTATCCTTGCACTGGCCTTTGCCACGCTCACGCCGGCATTCGCCCAGTCCAAGGGTATCGTCTACTATATGGTGCCGACCCTGCTGGACGAGTTCCAGACCGGCTCGGTGAGCGCGCTGGAGCTGTTCCTGAAGCAGACCGGCTACGAGATGAAGACGCTGAACGCCGACAACAAGACCGACGCCCAGCAATCACAGATGAACGACGTCATCGCGCTGAAACCGGCGGCCATCATCCTGGCGGCGGTCGACTTCAATGCGCTGAAACCGTCCATCGAAGCCGCCCGCGCGGCCGGCATCCCGGTGGTCGAGTTCGACCGCCAGATCACGTCGACACCGTCCGACTTCACCTCTGTCGCCGGAACGGTCGAGATCGGCTACGTCGCCGCCGAGCAGGCCGAGAAGCTGCTGAAAGCAAAGAACGGCTCGGTGAAGGGCAAGGTGCTGCAGGTGCTCGGCGACCCCGGCGACCCCTACACGCTCGACATCCAGAAGGGCTTTGAAGAGAAGATGAAGGCGTTTCCGGACGTCAAGATCATCTCGCTTCCGGCCATGCAGTGGGCGGCGGATGCAGCCGGGACCATCGTCAACGACCAGATGCTTGCAAACCCCGACATCGACCTCATCTTCAGCCATGCCGCGCACCTTTCGGTCGCTGCCGTCGCCTCGCTCGAGGCCGCCGGCAAGAAACCGGGCGACGTCATGCTGATGAGCTCGAACGGCGCTCCGGTCGGCCTCGACCTGATCCGCAAGGGCTGGCTCAACGTCGAGGTCGAGCAGCCGCTCTACGCGCAGGCCGCGGCCGTCGCCATGTTCATGGACAAGATCGCCGGTAAGCAGGAAATCAAGCCCGGCGAGTATGACGTGCTCGGCCTGAAATCGACCGTGACCAAGGAAGCCTGGGGGCCGAACATCAAGATCCCCGGCGCCGCCATCACCAAGGAGAACGTCGACAATCCGGCCTTCTGGGGCAACCAGAAGCCGCCGACGGACACCGTCAAGTCAGTCGAATAGTCATCCGAAAGCGCTCCGGGCCGTAGCGGCCCGGAGCCTGCCCCTTCACAACGCCGCGTTCGGAAGGACGCCGTGGCGAATTTGAATCCGCGCCTGGACCCGACGAAATCGAATTGATTTCGCGGCGGCATGCGCCAACCGGATCAGCCCATGAACCCGCGTACACGCAAAGCCCTGGAGTTCGTTCTCGACAACCTCGTCTGGTTCATGCTGCTGTTCGTGCTGGTGGTCTTTTCCATCTTTGTCCCGAACTATTTCCAGCTCGGCATCTTCGCCAACATCATCGAGGCTTCCAGTGTGCTCGGCGTCATGTCGATCGGCCTGGCGCTGGTCATCATCGCCGGTCACATGGACCTGTCGGTCGAATCCGTGGCAGCGCTCAGCGCCATGGCGGTCGGCATCCTGTTCTGCTCGTCGGGCATCGGCATGGGCGTGCAGTTGCATCCGGAATGGCTGATGGTTCCGGTTTCGCTGTTCGTTGCGCTGGCCGTCGGCGGCATCATCGGCGCCGTCAACGGCTACCTCGTGGTCAAGGTGAAGATGAGCGCCTTCATCATCACGCTGGCGTCCTACATCTGGGTGCGCGGCCTCGTGCTGGTGATTTCGGGCGGCCGCTCGGCGCAGGACCTGGCGCCGGCCATCCGCTGGTTCGGCATCCAGCGCCTGATCGGCCTGCCACTCACCGCCTGGATCGCGGTCGCCTGTTTCGTCGTCTTCTCGCTGATCATGGCCAAGACGCCGTTTGGCCGGCATCTCGTCATGATCGGCGGCAACGAGACCGCGACCTTCCGCGCCGGCATCCGCGTCAACCGCAATCTCGTCATCGCCTTCGTGCTCGCCGGCGCCATCGCCGGCCTTGCCGGCTGGCTGCTGGCGATCCGGACCTCGGGCGCCACCGCCAATCTCGGCGTCGGCCTGCTGTTCAACGCCTTCGCCGCCGTCGTCATCGGCGGCGTCAGCCTGAAAGGCGGCGTCGGCACCCTGCCCGGCGTCTATGCCGGCGTGCTGCTGCTCTCGGCCATCAACACGGCGATCAACCTGATGGGCCTGCCGGCCAACTTCACCCAGGTCATCCACGGCCTGCTGGTGCTGGCCGCCGTGCTGCTCGACGCTTTCAAGCAAACCATCCGCCAAAGACTCGCATGACAGGACGGCTCGCATGACCAATCGGTTACAAGACAAGGTGGCGCTGATCATCGGCAGCGCCCGCGGCATCGGCAAGGGCATCGCCCTGCGCTTTGCGGAGGAAGGTGCAAAGCTTGTGCTCGCCGACACCGAGGTCGAGGCGGGGCAAGCGACCGCGCGCGAAATCGGCGTCCCCTTCATCCGCACCGACATCTCGCAAATGAGCGACGCCGAGGCCGCCGTGGCGCTGGCGCTGAAGCACCATGGCCGCCTCGACATCATCGTGCAGAATGCCGGCATCTATCCCTGGCAGCTGATCGAAAACACCAGCGCCGACGACTGGGACCGTGTCATGGCGGTCAATCTGCGCGGCACCTTCAATGCCAGCCGCGCGGCCCTGGTGCCGATGAAGGCGCAAGGCTTTGGCCGCATGCTCTACACTTCGTCCATCACCGGCCCGCACGTCACCAGCCCGGGCCATGGCCATTACTCGGCCAGCAAGGCCGGCATCAACGGCTTCATTCGTGCGGCGGCGCTGGAATTTTCCGGCTACGGCATCACCGTCAACGGCGTCGAGCCCGGCAACATCCTGACCGAGGCGATCGAGCTGCATCGTGGCGCCGCCTATATCAAGAACATGGAGGACTCCATCCCGCTCGGCCGCCTCGGCAGCCCGCGCGACGTGGCCAACGCCTTCCTGTTCCTCGCCTCCGACGATGCCAGCTACATCACCGGCACGACCATCATCGTCGACGGCGGGCAGCTGCTGCCGGAAGGCAATGATTTTCGGCTCTTGCCGCCGTGATCACCGCAGGAATGACGATGGACTGCTGAGAGTTGTGTGCGTCAAGTTCTGCAAAAATGGCGTGGCATCGCGGTGACGTCGGGGTGTCCGTCGCGCAGCCCCCGTGTTTAGCGGAGCGGCGGACACATGACGGTGCTCAGGCGGCCAAGGCCCTCAGGCTCTCCTTCTTGTGCTCGCGCAGATGATCCATGTTCAGATAGCGGGTCGCCTCGAGCCAGTTCTCGTGGATCTCCACCGCCAACGCCCGAACCAGCCGCAGGCAACTCCGCGGGTTGGGGAAGATGCGGACGACCAGGGTGCGCCGTTTGATCTCCTGGTTCAGCCGCTCCAGCATGTTGGTCGACTTCATGTGCTTATGATGGGCAAGCGGCAGCCGATAGAAGCTCAGCGTCTCCTCGATATTGTCCTCCACCCAGTTGACCAGCTTCGGGTATTTGGCCTGCCATTTGGCGATCCACTGCGCCAGGTCGCGCTTGACCTCGGCAAGGTCGCGCCGGTCGTAGAACCATCTGAGCTCCATCAGGCAATCGTCGTCGACCTTGCGCGGCACGTAGTCGAGCGCGTTTCTGAGGAAGTGCACGTAGCAGCGCTGCCAGACCGCTTCGGGCAGCACTTCGCGGATTGCCGCCCTGAGCCCCGGATGGTCGTCGGAGACGACGAACTCGACGCCGGCGAGCCCGCGAGTCTTGAGCCCCGTCAGGAACTCGCGCCAGCTCGAATGGCTCTCCCGGTTGGCCAGCTCAACGCCCAGAACCTGGCGCCGGCCCTCCCAATCCACGCCGATCGCCACCAGCACCGCCTGGCTGGCGATCACGCCCGCCTCGCGAGCCCGCTCGTAGCGCGCGTCCAAAATGAGATACGGATAGCTTTCCTCGAGCCGCTGCGTGAAGAACGCCTTGAGCGCCTCATCCAGCCGCGTCGTCGCCTCGCTCACCGTCGAGGCCGAGAAGGAGTGGCCGCACAATTCCTCCGTCACCGCCTTCACCTTGCGGGTCGAGACGCCCTGCACGTACATCTCCACCAGTGCCGACACCAATGCCTTCTCCGAACGCTGGTAGCGCTCAAACAACTCCGTCGAGAACCGGCCGGCCCGATCCTGCGGAACGCGAAGCTCCAGCACCCCAACCCGCGTCACCAGCTTGCGCTCGTAATAGCCGGACCGGTAACTCGTCCGCTCCGCCGTCCGCTCGCCTTTCTCGGCCCCGATCGCCTCCGTCATCTCGGCTTCAAGAACCTCCTGCACGACAGTCTGCAATGCCTGGCGAAAGCCGTCCTCATCCGACAACAGCAACGCTTTCAACTCGCCTCTGCTCAGTCTAACTTCTCGATTGGTCATGGCACTTCCCCTTCCACGGGAATCGGTGATTGCAACGTCACCATCGTGCCATGGCCGCTCGCCCCTCAGAGCAAGCGCCGTTCTCTCTCCAAAACTTTTTGCAGAACCTTCAGGACACTATCCTGCTGAGTCTCCTGACGAGGAACCGGAATGAGAGCTGTAACTTCAAGTGGCAGACTTATCGCCCGCGCACTAGTTGTCAAATATCCCCAAAGTTGCAGTGGAACAACTTCGCATCTCAAGGGTTGTTCATCAAGTGCTGACCAACGGGGATATTTGGGAATGACCGACGAAATCAGAACCAGTCATATTTACCAGCGGGCTCATGCTTTGGCAGAGGACGGCGTCCACCACTCGCCTGCCGAGATCGTTGCCACATTGCTGGCCGAGGGCTATCCGGAAGCAGCCGAGCTGTTGAACTCCAAAAACATCCATGCCGACCTGCGCCGGGTTTGCGATGGCGCGGCTGATGGACAGCCAGCCACTCCGCACCGCGCGCTTCGCCATTGACGCGGGCCGTGGATGGATTGTGTGATTGGAATGGTGGGCGATGACGGGCTCGAACCGCCGACATCTTCGGTGTAAACGAAGCGCTCTACCAACTGAGCTAATCGCCCGCTCCGGGCCGGACCTTTAAGCGGTCGGGATCGGCTTCGCAAGGCCAAATGAATGTGGGACACCCTGGTTGGACGCCGGTTTTGCCAACAAAACGCCGGCTGTCAAAAAACCTTCTCCTGTTTGCTGTTATGCTGTCCTGTCGCGCTTGACACCCGGTGGCGAACCCCTTATCCAGCGCCCAACGACGAACACGGCTGACACGTGTTCGCCATGCGCGGGTGTAGCTCAGTTGGTTAGAGTGCCGGCCTGTCACGCCGGAGGTCGCGGGTTCGAGCCCCGTCACTCGCGCCATTTAACTTACTGATAGTTAAATGGTTTTCGCGCTAAGTAGGCTTTGGCCTTGTCAGGCAATCGGACCATGTAAGCAGGCTGCGAAGAATTCGCGGACGACTGCAGCCGCTTGAAGCGCGCGCCTCCCTAGATGCGCGCAGCGCCATTCTCCCGGCTGCCAAAATGCCGTGCCGGTGATGCAGCCGGTCGATCGTCACTTGGCCTTTGGTCTGATCCGCAGCCTACCTCGATGATTCCGACCAATGCGCGAACAAATTCAACCATATCGTTTGCCGTAATGGCGGCCTTGTCGGGACTTTGCCCAATGCGTTCGGCGGCTGCGCAACATGACAGGCGGATGAGATCGTAGTGTGAATCTCTTTCATCCTCCGGTATCGCCGCTAATTTCATGGCTCGGCGATGAATCAACCGCAGCAATTGTTCGAGAGCTGCTCCGACACTCATGCGTTTGCTCCGCATTGGTCGACCGTCCCACCGGAAACGTCGACGAGGAGGTGTTTTCCCCCATCCCCCGTGATGTGGAAGGCTGCATCACGGCTGTTAATATATCGTTTATTGCTAATATAAGGACGCTCCGCGGTGTTGTCCTGCCACCGGGAGCACTCGATCTCGCCAGCAAGCTCGTCCTGGGCCTCGCTATCGGCCTGGGCGTTGGCCTTGGAATGGCAATCGCGGGCTAGCTAGGTGGTTTGGCGCATTTAGACACACGGTGGCGGAAGCCTATCCGCGGATTGGTCTTGACCGATTTCTCAGTGGACTCGGATTTACGGGCCAAGATGGCGACATTAGACGGGTCCGCCTCCAGAATATGGCTACCACCAAGCGCTCTTTGACAATCTTGCCATGCGCTGCCCTAACCTCATCCCCTCGCCAGCAGCGCTTCGACCTCCTGCAGCGTCGGCATCGACGGCGCGGTCCCTGGTCGCGTCACTGAAATTCCGGCGACTGCGCAAGCAAAGCGCACGGCTTGCAACGGCTCCACGCCTCGCGAAAGGGCCGCGGCCAGCCCGCCATTGAAGGCATCGCCCGCCCCTGTGGTTTCGACCACTGGGCCGGCACTGATGGCGGGAACATGGTCGGAGCGGTCCTTCGAGTGCAAAAGCGCGCCCTTGTCACCCAGTGTGACGATGACCGTGCCGACGCCCTTTTCAAGCAGACTGTCCGCGGCGCGCCGCGCCTCGTCGACCGAGGAGACCTTCATCCCGGTCAGCTCCTCCGTCTCGGTCTCGTTGGGCGTGAGGTAGTCGCAGAGCGTGTAGATGCGGTCGGGAAGCTTTGCCGCCGGGGCCGGGTTGAGGATCGTCGTCACCCCTGCCCCGCGCGCGATCTCCAGCGCCCGCATGGCTGCTTCGATCGGCTGTTCGAGCTGGGTGACAAAGACGCCGGCACCGCTGATCATCGCGCCATTGGCTTCGATATCGGCCGGCGAGATCAGCATGGCGGCACCGGGGCTGACGATGATGGCGTTGTTGCCGGTCGTCTCCTCGACGAAGATGTAGGCGGCACCGGTATAGCTTTCCGGCGTGTCGATGACGGCATTCTTGACGCCCGCCCGCGCCCAGGTCTGCCTGGCCATGTCGGCGAAGGGGTCGACGCCGAGGCGGGTGAGGAAGGTGACGTCTGCGCCAAGCTTGCCGGCGGCGACCGCCTGGTTCGAGCCCTTGCCGCCCGGACCCAGCGTGAAGGATGTACCGAGGAGGGTTTCGCCCATGCGCGGCTGCCGCTGCGCCCTGTAGGCGGTGTCGGCGACGAAGACGCCCAATATGACGACAGGCTTGCCCGAAGCCATGCCGCTACTCCGCATCCGGCGGCACGACGCCCTTGCGGAAGGCGAAGCAGCCATAGAAGCGGCGCTCGCCGGTCTGGATGACGCAATAGGCCTGTTTGGCGCGCTCGTAGAAGGCATAGCGCTCGACCGCTATCATCGGCCACGACTTGCCCTCGGCCGCGTCGACTTCCTTCTGCACTTCCCTCTGCACGGGCGGAATCTCATCCGGCTTGCCGACGATTTCCATGCGCGCCGCCGAGTCGTCGACGAACGTGTCCAGCGGGTAGAGCGACAGCACCGCCTTTGCAACCTCGGCGGCCGACGCATCGATGCGCAGCAGGCGGCCGAGCGCGGTCTGGCGCGCCACCGAATCGGACGGAAAATTGGTGTCGGCAATGATTAGATCATCGCCATGGCCCATTGCCCGCAATGCCTGCAGCACGTCGGCATTGAGCAGCGGGTTGATGCCTTTGAGCATGATATTCCTCGTGAAGTCCGATTGAGATCAGAGACGCTTGCCGGTCTCGGCGTCGAAAAGGTGGATCTGGTCGAGCCGCGGCTTCAGGGTGAGCGTGTCGCCCGGCTTGAAGTCGTGGCGCTCGCGAAACAGCGCCACCATCTCGCCTTCGCCGAAGCGCAGGAAGACCAGCGTTTCCGAGCCGGTCGGCTCAACCACCGAAATCTTCGCCGGCACGCCATCGGGATGGATTTCGAGATGCTCCGGCCGCACGCCATAGACGACGGCCTGGCCGTCCTGTGCGGCATTGTCCGATGCAACCGGGAACAGCGTGCCCGCGATGTCGACACCCGGCTTGGCGCCCTTGCGCATGACGCCCTTGAGCAGGTTCATCGAAGGCGAACCGATGAAGCCGGCGACAAACAGATTGGCCGGCCGGTCGAACAGTTCCAGCGGCGCGCCGACCTGCTCGATGCGGCCGTCGCGCATGACGACGATCTTGTCGGCCATGGTCATGGCCTCGATCTGGTCGTGGGTGACGTAGATGGTGGTGGTCTTCAGCCGCTGGTGCAGTTCCTTGATCTCGGTGCGCATCTGCACGCGCAGCTTGGCGTCGAGATTGGAGAGCGGTTCGTCGAACAGGAACACCTGCGGATTGCGCACGATGGCACGGCCCATGGCTACGCGCTGGCGCTGGCCGCCGGAAAGCTGGCGGGGATAGCGCTTCAGATAGGGATTGAGGTCGAGGATGTCGGCGGCGCGCTTGACCCGCTCGGCGACCACGGCCGGATCGGTTTTCCGCAGCTTGAGCGCAAAGGCCATGTTCTGCTCGACCGTCTTGTGTGGATAGAGCGCATAGTTCTGGAACACCATGGCGATGTCGCGCTTGGCCGGCGGCAGATGATTGACGATACGGTCGCCGATGGCGATCGTGCCGCCCGAGATGGTTTCCAGCCCGGCCACCATCCTGAGCAGCGTGGACTTGCCGCAACCCGAAGGGCCAACCAGCACCACGAACTGTCCGTCCGATATGTCGACGCTGACTTCGTGCAGAACCTTGACGGTTCCGAATGCCTTGGCCACCTTGCTGATCGCGACTTGCGCCATATCTCCCCCGTCGGTTCCATTAACCGTAGGCGCAGAAGCTAACCAACGCGACCGGTCAGGGCAAGTCGGTCTCTTATAGATAAAAACCCGTTCTCGTTGACACGGCGTTTGGTTGTGAGAATAGTGGCAGGCGCTGGTCAAAACGTCGGTACCCGATCCGCAATCGGAACTTCAATCGACGCAGGGTGGGGTCCTGCTAATTCGTTTCCGAACCGGGAGCATCGTTGGCGCTCCAGCGTCCGACAGTTGGTCAATTTATTCACACTGAAGTTCTGGGAGGAATAGGCGATGAGAACGGGTCTTTACGAGAAACTGGTTCGTGCCGGCGCTACAAGGCGCGACATATTGAAGGGTGCGGCCAGCATGGCCGCGATTGCAGCCGCATCGGGCGCCGGGCTTGGCGCCTTGACGCGCCCGGCTTCCGCCGCAAGCGAACTTCGCTCCAAAATCCTGCAGATTCCCGGCGTCGGCAAAGGCCAGCCGACGGACGCTGATTTCCAGAAGGTCGGTGAACTCTGCCTCGAGGCCACGAAGGCCAACGTCAAGGAAGGCGAATTCGCCGGCGTCGAGCTGACCTTCATGGGTCTCAACAACCAGAACCTGCACAATGTTCTGTTCCGCGGCTTCCTGAAGCCATGGGAGGCCTATACCGGCGCCAAGATCAGCTGGATCGACCTGGCGCAGGCCGATTACAACGCCCGCCTGCAGCAGTCGATCGCCACCGGCACCGTCGATTTCGACATCATCGAGATGGGCGCACCGTTCGAAGGCGATGTCTGCGGCAAGGGTCTGACGTCGGAAATGCCGGATTGGGTCAAGGACCAGATCGACATGAAGGACGTCGTGGCCTATCTGCAGCCGCCGGTCGGCACCTGGGACGGCAAGCAATATCGCGTGACCGTCGACGGCGACGCGCACAATTTCAACTACCGCACCGACGTGTTCGCCGATGCCGACCTCGCCAAGGCCTGGAAGGATGGCGGCGGTGAAGGCGAGTGGGGCGTGCCGAAGACCTGGCAGCAGGTGCAGGCGGTGACGAAGTTCCTCAAGGGCAAGAAGCTCAAGGACCAGGACGTCTTTGGCTATCTCGACGCGCCCAAGGCGTGGGGCGGTTTCGGCTTCTATTTCCTCGGCAGCCGCGCTAGCGCCTATGCCAAGCATCCGGACGACAAGGCCTGGCTGTTCGACGCCGACACGATGAAGCCGCGCGTCAACAATCCGGCCTGGGTGCGCGCCATCCAGGACGTCATCGACGCGCTGCCGTCCGAACCCGCGGACCAGATCAACGCCGATCCGAACACGACCGCCTTCCAGCAGTTCCTGGCCGGCACCGGCTCGATGGTCACCTGGTGGGGTGACGTCGGCTCAAACGTCAAGACCAACGACTCCTCGGTCGTCGGCGATGTCACCGGCTTCTCGATCCTGCCGGGCTCGGACGATGTCTACAACTCCAAGACAGGCAAATGGGACAAGCTCGCCAGCGGCCCGAACTATGCGCCCAACTGCGCCTATCTCGGCTGGGGTGTCTATGTCATGGCCCGCGTCGATAGCGACGAGAAGAAGAAGAAGGCGGCATGGTCCGCCGCCGCCCATCTCGGCGGCAAGGACCTGTCGATCTGGACGGCGATGTATCCGTCGGGCTTCCAGCCCTACCGCAACTCGCATTTCGACGTTCCGGAATGGGTTGCCGCCGGCTACGACGAGGCCTTCATCACCTCGTATCTCAAGTCCGAATCCGACAGCTACAACCATCCGAACGCGGCGATCGAGCCACGCATCCCCGGCATCTTCCAATACTACAGCGCCGCCGAGGACATTCTGGCCAACACCTTCGCCGGCAAGATGAAGGCGCAGGAAGGCGCAGACGCCATTGCGGCGGCCTGGGAGAAGCTGACCGACCAGATCGGCCGCGACAACCAGGTCAAGCTCTACAAGGCTTCGCTCGGCATGTAGGCTGGCCTATGAACCGTGGGGGGGGGGGGACGCCCGGCCCCGCTAGACCCGCGCCGGGGGGGGTGGGGGCCGGCAAAAGGGGGGGGTTGTGGGGGTCGCGGCGTGGGCCGCCACCCCCCTGGCGGG
>NZ_JAMYKW010000014.1:0-133536 GCF_040317555.1 Mesorhizobium sp. M1406
GTCCGGAATCATCCGGACCGTCGGCCCTGCTTCGCGCAATATAGGGGCTCGCGGGCTTTTCGCCGACAGGTGCGCCGGATGACCCTGACGGCGCACTGTTCACGATCCGGATTTTCGCGCCGGGCCTGATCAGCCGGATGATCCGGCGCACCAGCGACGGCCGGCTCGGATCGGGGACCGCGCGCGAGAAATCGACATCCGGCAGCATGCCGCGATGCGGCCGGCGGCGAACCTCGGCATGAACCGCCGACGAATAGGTGTCGCCGATGAGCAGCGCCCAGGTCGGCAGTCGGTGGATATGCAGGCTCCTTGAGCCGGGTATTCTGTAGGGATCGAACATCGGTCCGTCCTCCGTGTGAAAATAGAGATGAAAAGGCGAAGCAATATCGTCCGCCGGCATTCGGCCGGAGGCACGCATTGCGTCGGTCTGGACACGACGATGATCGTCGGTCTGGACATGCTCAGTTCGGGCGTTCAGCCCTTTTGACTTTTTGAAAAACATCGCAGGATTCCTTCGAAAGCCGAAAAATCGTTTCGGCGGGAATCGGTGCGATCAGTCTTAGAGAGTCAGGAGAATCGTCGTACCGAAACCGCCGGCAGGCAGGTAAGCCCACGAGAGGGGCGCTGGATGTGCATGGTCATCATGAATTACCCCTCCATCGGTTCGGGTTGACAATGGAGCTGACATACCCGACTTCGCAGAAAATGGCCACCCGCGGGTCCAGCAATTTCCAAAACCGCGAGCCCGCTGTGGCCGATTTGCCACTTATTAGAAAGACGCGGAAATGAACTGTTGTCTCCGCATCGCGCTCTACCAGCCGGATATCGCCGGCAACACCGGGACAATCCTGCGCTTCGCCGCTTGCCTCGGCCTCGGCGTCGACATCATTGAACCGGCCGGTTTTCCGCTGTCCGACAAAGCGCTCAAGCGAGCCGGGATGGACTACCTCGAAATGGCTGCTCTGACCCGGCATGTCGACTGGCACGCCTTCGAGGACTGGCGCAAAGTCCGAGCGCGCCGGCTGGTGCTGCTGTCGACCAAAGCCACCGCCGCTTACACCAGCTTTACCTTCGCCGATGGCGATATCCTTCTGTTCGGCCGCGAATCCGCAGGTGTTCCGTATCCCGTCCATCAGGCGGCGGATGCGCGGCTGACCATCCCCATGCAGCGCGCGGCGCGCAGCATCAATGTCGCGCTTTCCGTCGCCATGGTGGCGGGCGAAGCCATCCGGCAACTCGGATAACGGCACTCCGTCTCCCGTCATCTTGACCCAGGCGCACATCGCCTCCTCCTTCGTTTGCAGATCCCGGGTTTCTTCGCTACAAGCTCAACTTAACTTGAGGTCAAGCAGAAAAATCGGGCGGAGAAATCAGGAATGGCACCGGTAACGGAATTGACGGTCGGCCAGGTGGCCATGCGCAGCGGTGTGGCGGTGTCGGCGCTGCATTTCTATGAGGCCCGCGGCCTGATCCGCAGCCACCGGACGTCAGGCAACCAGCGCCGCTACGGCCGCGACGTGCTGCGCCGTGTCGCGATCATCAAGGTGGCGCAAGAGGTCGGCATCTCGCTGGCCGAGATCGGCACGGCCCTGGCATCGCTGCCCGAGGGCCGCACGCCGACGCGCGATGACTGGAACCTGCTGTCGACCGCCTGGCGTGACGGGCTCGATCACAAGATCGCCCAGCTGAAGAAACTGCGCGACGGACTGACCGACTGCATCGGCTGCGGCTGCATGTCGATCGACAAATGCCCGCTCAGAAACAAGGGCGACAGGCTGGCAAGGGAGGGGACGGGCGCGAGAAGGCTGGTGGCTCTTCCTTCTCCCCGTTCACGGGGAGAAGGTGCCTGAACGAAGTGAAGGCGGATGAGGGGCAGCGCCAGCATTGAGAGGTTCGCGCAGCCCTCACCTGCCTGCCGGCGTTGGTCGTTCGAAAAGCCAAGCAGTCGGCTTCTCGTCCGCTGCGCGAACCACTCCTCAACTCCCCGTAAACGGCGAGGAAATCCTAGTCAGCCGCCGGCAAGCGCCTGATGGTGAACTCGATCACGTCGCCCGGCCGCTCGAACCAGCTTTCGATTTCGGTCCAGTAGGCCTGCTTGGGAAAGCGATCGAACCATTCCTTGGCTTTGAGCCGCGCATCGGAGCGCGGCAGCACGAAGGTCTCCCGCAGGAAACCGTCGCGCGGCATGCGCGCGCGCTCGGCCCGGCTTTGGTCCAGCCTTTTCTTCAGGCCATCCAGCGGCGGTCTTGCCGGGGTGCGCACGAAACAACTCCTTGCACCTGGCGCATGACTCCGAAATCGGAATCGAGTTTCGGAAAGGATCATGCGCAAAACCAAAGTGACTTGACCCTTGCCCTTAAGAGATTAGGGATCGCGCCGGCAAAAGACGAGTCATTTGTAGGACTCATCGCCCCGCAACCGGAGACGGCACTTGGAACGACCTGAAATACCGGCTGGCCTGCCCGCCGACATCGAACAGAAGAAGATGAAGGCGCGCCTGTGGTTCGAGGCGTTGCGCGAACGCATCTGCGCCGGGCTTGAACAGATCGAACAGGATCTTGGCGGCCCGCTGGCCTCGTGGTCGCCAGGCCGTTTCGAAGAGACGCCCTGGGAACGCGACGAGGGCCGCGGCGGCGGCGGCACCATGTCGATGATGTACGGCCGCGTCTTCGAGAAGGTCGGCGTTCATACCTCGACCGTCCATGGCGAGTTCTCGCCCGAATTCAGGAAGCAGATGCCGGGCGCCGAGGAAGACCCGCGCTTCTGGGCATCCGGCATTTCGCTGATCGCGCATCCCTGGAATCCCAACGTTCCGGCCGTGCACATGAATACCCGCATGGTGGTCACGTCCAGCCAATGGTTCGGTGGCGGCGCCGATTTGACGCCGGTGCTCGACCGCCGCCGCACCCAGGACGACCCCGACACGGTCGCCTTCCACCGCGCCATGCAATTCGCCTGCGAGAAGAACGCCGACGTTGCCGACTACCCGAAATTCAAAGCCTGGTGCGACGAGTACTTCTATCTTCCGCACCGCAATGAGCCGCGCGGCACCGGCGGCATCTTCTTCGACTGGCTGCATTCGGGTGAGGATAGAGGCGGCTGGAATGCCGACTTCAACTTCGTCCAGGATGTCGGCCGTTCTTTTCTCGTCGTCTATGGCCACCTCGTGCGCGCCAACTTCAACGAGAATTGGACCGACGGTGATCGCGACGAGCAGCTCATCCGCCGCGGTCGTTACGTCGAATTCAACCTGCTTCACGATCGCGGCACCATCTTCGGCCTGAAGACCGGCGGCAATGTCGAAGCGATCCTCTCCAGCCTCCCGCCCGAGGTCCGCTGGCCGTAACAAAATGGTGAGCGCGGCGTGAGCCGTATTGATGTCCCATTCGCTCGAAATGGGGCATCGAATGTGGCACAAGGTGCGGTGAAAAATTTCTTTTTCGTCTAATAGGCTCTTGAAAAGGCTGGTCTATTTGTTGCGCCGGGTCGGGAAGCGCCGGCGGTTCGCCTGAGTGCAATTCCAGGAAAATGTGAGACGGTTTTCCGTTCGGAATTGCCTCGAAACAAGCGAGCCGCGACCCGACGCGACCGGACGGCCCAGACGATGCGGGACACACCCTCGTCCCGCCCTTCAGGAGTACTTCACAATGCGCAAGATCATTGTTTCGGCTGCCGCCGCTGCCCTTCTCGCTTCCGGTTCGGTGACGTTCGCCGCCGTCAAGCACACCACCGGCACGATCAAGACCTTTGACGCAACGGCCATGAGCCTTGTCCTCGATGACGGATCGTCTTTTACGCTTCCCAAGACCTTCAAGGATCCGGGCCTGCAGGTCGGTGAAAAGGTCCGCGTCTCATGGGAGATGAGCGGCAAGAAAAAAATCGCCGAGGCTGTCAAGATCGCAAAGTGATGGCCGGCCAAGGCAGGGCAAGATGATGTCTGGTCCTGTTTCGCGCTAGCGCAAAAGGGCGGAGCAGCGCTGTTTCGCCCTTTTGCCGTTGACGGCAACCAATACCACCCCATCTGTGTTATGCATTCCGCCCGCTCCCGGATCCGCGGATTCAACCCTGGAATCGGACCATGAGCCAAGAAAGTGCCGGAGCCTCGGTCGGGCTCCACGGAGGAAAAGGAGAAACCAATGAAGGAATTTCACTGCGGGTCGCTCGTGCCCGGCTGTGACTGGCACACGCGTGCCGACGAGGAGGCCGAGGTCATGCGCCGCGCCGTCGAGCACATGCGCGAGACGCATGGCGAGACGGTCATCCGCGAGACGATGATCGAGGCTATCCGCTCGCGCATCGAGAAGGCCCGCGACGCGGCCTAGTCTTTGCCGCAGGATTCATCCGCAACACCAAACGAGCCGCGTTGGCGCTTCAAGATTGGTTGAAAAGCGCCATCGCGGACGTCCTGCCGGGCCGCCGGCCAAAGAATTATATTTTCCTCAGCTAAAATAAACCCTGCGGTAACCGAACCCGTGCCACTGTCGGGCAAATAATCCGGCTACAGTGGGCTGCAAGAGAAGCCCGTCGTCACCAGGCACTGGTCCGGAATCGGTGGGGCGAGGTGTTTCGCGCATGCGCGAAAGTTCCGGCAATCGAGTGAGTTTTCGCACGACGGCGCTCCTGCTGTACGGGCTCCTTGCAGCGTCTCCGGCGATTGCCCAGGAACTGACCACATCGCTGGTCGACATCCACCAAGGCTCGCCGCTCAGCGATCGCGCGCGCGGCCTGGGCGGCGGCGGTTATGAACTGCAGGACGGAAGCCGGATATCGTTCAACCAATGGTACCACGCAAACTGGGTCGACATGCATGTCGAACTTTTGACCCAGATCACCGAAGACACCGGGATCCTCTGGGGACTAGGCACCGGAGAAGAAGGTGAGAAATATCGCATCGAGCCCAGCCTAAAGCTGGGTTTCCTCACGCAGATGCATCCGGGTCCGAACAGCACTCTTTCCTTGTCGCTCACCACGACCCTCGGCGGCAAGCTCACCGAAAAGCCATGCGAAGCGGACTACGGCGATTTGGGTACCTACAGCGTCAATTGTCGGCTCGCGGCCGGCGAGATGGCGCCAGAGGAGACCTTGAAATATCTGGTTAACGCTAAACCGGAGAGCCAGCACCTCTGGCTGAATTACCGTGTTACTTTCTGATCGCCGGGAGGATGCAAATGAGAAAATCATCTCGTCCCGAAATTTCGCGATCGCCCGTCCTGGTTCTTTTTTGAACGGAGTAAGAGCATGTCCGGTAGTTGCTTGAAATTCGTTATCGCCGCGGCTCTCACCACCCTGTCGGCGCCGATGGCTTCGGCACAGGAGGCGGTCAATGCGGACGAGATGTCCGCGCTGTGTCACGGCGGCGGCCGGTCCACATGCGTGAGTGCAACGATCCCGGCTGCAGGCACACAAGCGGTGCAGGGGTGGATGAGTCCCGACGTCGGCGCGGCATGGGCCGCGGGGTACAAGGGCAAGGGCGTCACGATTACGATCGTCGACGATTTCTCCAGTACTTCGCGCTTCTCGGGCAATTTCGGTGTCGGGGTTCAAACCCAGCGCCATGGTGAATGGACGCGCGAGGAAGCCGGCATGATCGCGCCCTTGGCGACCATCAGGTCGAAGGACTTTTCAACCAGCTCGGCCGTCAGCCTGACGCGTGGCCTGAACGTGCTCAACCTGAGCTATGGCATGTACGCCAACGCCGGTTACAGTTCGAACCAGATCGGATGGAGTCCCGAGGAAGCCTCCATCATCTCCTATGCCACCAAAGGGTCGGCCGTTGTTTCGAAGGCGGCGGGCAACGATTCGGTTGCCGTGGGCGGTGTCACAGGCGGTCAGCAGGACTATCTCGACATCGCCCTGGTTGGCAAAGCCTCCGCGATCTTCGTCGGCGCCCTTTCGACGAACGGCACAACAACCAACAAGGCCCAGCTTGCCTGGTACTCCAACTATGCCGGCTCCAACCCGCTCGTGCAAAGCCACTTTCTTGTGGTTGGCGTCGATGGGAGCAAGACAGGCCTGTATGGCACCTCCTTCGCGGCACCGATCATTTCAGGATATGCGGCGATACTAGGCAGCAAATTCACCAAGGCCACGCCGACCCAGATCACCAACGATCTGCTCAATACGGCTCGTACCGACACCCTGGTCGACTATAGCGCTTCCATGTACGGCAAGGGCGAAGCGAGCCTCTCACGCGCCCTGGCTCCCGTGGCAATCAGGTAGTTTCGCTCGCTCGACCACATTTGATCGTTACGTCGCGGAGCACAACCGTCGAGCCGTGGGCTAGCTCTCCAGTGCCTTCGCGGCGCGATCAAGCAGTGCGGCGCGATCGGGCGCAAATCCCGCTTCGATCCATTCCGCCTCGAGGTTCTTGAGGATTTCGCCCAGCTTCGGTCCTGGCGTTGCGCCGCGCGCCGTCAGATCGGCGCCTTTCAGCGGGAACATCGGTTTTTCCCATTTGAGCGCGAAGGCCAGCAGGCGCGAGAAGCCGCCGGCTTCAAGCAGCGCGTCATTGTCGTCGACAGCACGCACACGGGCGGCAGCCAGCGACAGGCGCAAGCGGTCGACAAATCCCTGCCGATGGCCGCGATAGAGCCTTTTCGCCAGTTCGCCCTCGGTCGTCTTCGGCTCGACAGCGGTGGCAAGCGCCCAGTGGCGCAGGCGATCCGCTTCGGCGATCGAAAATCTGAGCCGCTCGGCGAGCGTCTTCATGCGTGCGGCATCCGGCGGCACGATCGCTTCCAGCCGCAGCAGCGGGTCGGGCGCCCAGCCCAGATCCTTCTCGGCCTTGGTCAGCCCATGGATGGCATCGATGCCCCATTTCTCGCTCGCCGGCAGCGCGGCGGTCAAGACGCCAGCCTGCCGCATCCAGAGCAGCGCCCGTGAGGGATCAGGCGCCGACAAAAGCTTCTTCAATTCAGACCAGATGCGCTCGGCCGAAAGCTGTGCAAGACCTTCCTTCAGCCGGGCACAGGCTTTCAACCCATCGGCATCGGGCCGGCCATCGCCATACCAGGCGAAGAAGCGGAAGAAACGAAGGATGCGCAGATAGTCCTCACGGATGCGCGCTTCCGCATCGCCGATGAAGCGCAGCCGGCGTGCCTCGATGTCGGCGATGCCGCCGACCAGGTCGACAACCCGGCCATCGGCTTCGGCATAGAGCGCGTTGATGGTGAAATCGCGCCGCTCGGCGTCAAGCTTCCAGTCGCGCCCGAACGACACTTTGGCCCGTCGCCCGTCAGTCTCGATGTCGGCTCGCAACGTGGTGACCTCATAGGGCTTGCCGCCGGCGACAACCGTGATCGTGCCGTGCTCGATGCCGGTCGGCACCGCCTTGAAACCTGCCGCCTCGGCGCGACGAACGGTTTCCCCAGGCAAACACGTGGTGGCGATGTCGATGTCGGCGACCGGCTGGCCCATCAGCGTGTTGCGCACGGCGCCGCCCGCGACACGCGCCTCTTCATCGCCCTCGCTCAGTGCGGCCAACAGGCGCTGCAGATGCTTGTCGCCGAGCCAGTCGGCCCTGCCCGCGATCGAGACACTCACGCATAGAGCCTTTCATAGAGGGTACGGATGATGCCGGCGGTGACGCCCCAGATGCGCCGGTCGCCATAGGGCATGTCGTAGAAGAACCATTCGAGATCGTTCCACATGCGGCTGTCGCGCTTGTGATTGGCCGGGTCCATCAGGAAGCGCAGCGGCACTTCGAAGGCGGCATCGACCTCGTCGGCGTTGAGCGTCAGCTGGAAACCCGGCCGCACGATGCCGAGCACCGGCGCGATGCGGTAGCCGCTGCCGGCGACATAGTCTGGCATGCGGCCGATGACCTCGATGCCATCCTGGCCAAGGCCGATCTCCTCGAAGGTCTCGCGCAGCGCCGCCGCCTCCGGGCTTGGATCGGCCGGATCGATGGTGCCGCCGGGAAAGGCCACCTGCCCCGAATGGTTGCGCAGCTTTTCGGCCCGTTTGGTCAAAAGAACCGTCGCATCGCCCTCATGATCGACGACCGGGATCAGCACCGCGGCGTCGCGCAGCGCCTTGCCCTGGTTGAGGCGTGGGTGACCGGGGTTGAAGCGATGGTCGCCATAGTCGTCGCCGGCATGCGCATCCGGCTGCGCGGCAAAGCGCGCGCGAAAATCCGCTGATGAGAAAGGCGTCGGAGACATCTGGTCCATCACGCGCTCAGCCGCTTCAACTGGTCCGCCGGCATGATTGGGAACACAGCCTTTTTCGAGCGCACCGCGAACATGGTCTTGCCGCCGATCTCGACCTCCTCGCCATGGCCGACCAACTCATACATCACCGGCCGCGCCACCAAGGCCTCCAGCCGGCCGCGCACCAGCACATAGGGCTTCAGCCCGCCGGTCCCGTTCTCGTCGACGAAACGCAGCGGCCGCTCCGGCCCGGCCTCGACGACGTCGCCGACATTGGTTCGGAAGGTGATGACCTGCGCATCGCCGTCGCCAGAAACATCCATTTCGACGGCAATGAACGGCGCATCGGCGACGCGGATGCCGACCCGCTCCACCGGTGTCACCAGATAGGTCCTGCCGTCGGCATCCTTGCGCAGCACCGAGGAGAAAAGCTGCACCAGCGGCATTCGCCCGATCGGCGTGCCCAGATAGAACCAGGTGCCGTCGGCCCTGATCTCCATGTCGAGATCGCCGCAGAAGTCGGGATTCCAGCGCTCGACGGGTGCCGCACCCTTGCCGGCACGAGCCGCGCGCGAGATCAGCGCCTCGAGACCGCGCGCCTCGGTGGCGGTCGTCAGGCTTTCTTCACGATGTTCCAAGGGTCCCGTCATGGTCACGAAATAGTCACTGTTGTTCCGCTTGTCAGCCTAAGTCTGTGATTTAAATTCTAATGCGGACACCAGGCGAGGCCGAATCGCGGCAGTCATGGTATGCTGCAAGCAGGTATTTCCAACCACAAGGATCGATGCGGCATGAGCGTGATGGTCAAGGAAAGCCCGATCAGCGAAACGGACATGATCGCCGAGGCCGAGAAGGCGCTGGCCGACATCTCCAGGATCCGCGACGGGGTCGGCCGGGTCATTTTCGGCCAGGAGAGCGTCGTCGAGCGCACGCTGGTGGCGCTGCTGGCCGGCGGCCATGCGCTGCTGGTCGGCGTGCCGGGCCTCGCCAAGACCAAGCTGGTCGAAACTCTGGGCATCGTGCTCGGCCTCAATTCGCGCCGCATCCAGTTCACCCCCGACCTGATGCCGTCCGATATCCTTGGCTCCGAGGTGATGGAGCAGGACGAGACCGGCAAGCGCTCCTTCCGCTTCATTTCCGGCCCGATCTTCGCCCAGTTGCTCATGGCCGACGAGATCAACCGCGCATCGCCGCGCACCCAGTCTGCGCTGCTGCAGGCGATGCAGGAGTACCACGTCACCATTGCCGGCGCCCGCTACGACCTGCCGGCGCCTTTCCACGTGCTGGCGACGCAGAACCCGCTGGAGCAGGAAGGCACCTATCCGCTGCCCGAGGCCCAGCTCGACCGCTTCCTGATGCAGGTCGATATCCTCTATCCCGAAATCGAGGCCGAGCGCCGCATTCTGCTGGAAACGACCGGCGTCGAGGACGCCAAAGCCCAGAACGTACTGCAGCCGGCGCGGCTGAAGGAAATCCAGACACTCATCCGCCGCATGCCGGTACCCGAAAGCGTCGTCGAGGCGATCCTGACGCTGGTGCGCTCGGCGCGTCCGGACCAAGGCAATGCCGAGACCGACAAGCACGTCGCCTGGGGCCCCGGTCCGCGCGCCAGCCAGGCGCTGATGCTGTGCACAAGGGCGCGCGCGCTCTACGATGGACGGCTGGCGCCCTCGATCGACGATGTCCGCGCGCTGGCCGAGCCGGTGCTGCAGCACCGCATGGCGCTGACCTTCGCCGCCCGCGCCGAAGGCACCAGCGTGCGCGACGTTGTGGCGAAACTGGCCAAAGGTATCTGATGGCGCGTATTGGCGAGGTCCAGGCTCCGGCAGCGACGCGCGACGCGCTCGCCCGTGGCCGGTTGCGGGCCTCTCTTGTGCCCGACCTGCTGGTCGAGGCGCGGCGCATCGTCAACACTGTGATCGCCGGCTGGCATGGCCGCCGCAAGCGCGGCATCGGTGAGAATTTCTGGCAGTTCCGGCCCTATGTCGAAGGCGATTCCTCACGCATCGACTGGCGCCGCTCGGCGCGCGACGATCATACCTATGTGCGCGACCGCGAATGGGAAGCCGCCCATACGGTCTGGCTGTGGGCCGACCCCTCGCCGTCGATGCTCTACAAGTCGACCGGCGCCAGCGTTTCCAAGCAATCGCGCGCGCTGGTGCTGGCGCTGGCCATGGCCGAGCTGTTGTCGCGCAGCGGCGAGCGCATCGCCTGGCCCGGCCTTACCGATCCGTTTACCGCCCGCAACGGCGCCGAGCGCATCGCCGCCCAGCTCATGCATGCCGGCGATTTGCCGGCAAAACCCGATCTTTCCGACATCCGCCGCTTCTGCGACATCGTCATTGTCAGCGATTTCCTCGATTCCGTCGAGGAGACGATGGCCTGGCTCGACGTTCTAGCCCGCCACGGCGTGCGCGCCCATCTGATCGAGGTTGCCGACCCGGCCGAGGAAACCTTCCCCTATGCCGGCCGCACCGAATTCACCGACCCCGAGACCGGCGACAAGCTGACCGCCGGCCGCGCCGAAATGCTGGGCGATGAGTATCGCCTGCTCTACACCGCTCGCCGTCACGAATTGGCCGCCTGGTGCAAGCGCCTCGGCTGGAGCTTTACCGTCAACCACACCGATCGGCTGGCGTCCGATGCGCTGGTGCGCCTGCACATGGCGATGACCGCCGATGGCCCCTCTTTCGGGCCGACCGCAGGCGATCGTCCCGGAAAGGCCGTCGCATGAGCTGGCTGCCGCTCTCCTTTGGCGCCCCCATGGTGCTGTGGGGCCTGCTGGCGCTGCCGGTGATCTGGTGGCTGTTGCGGCTGACACCGCCCAAGCCGCAGACCGAGATCTTCCCGCCGCTGAAGATCCTGGCGCGCGTTCTGAAGCACGAGGAGACGCCGCAGCAGAGCCCGTGGTGGCTGACGCTGCTCAGGCTCCTGATGGCGGCGCTCATCGTCGCCGCATTGGCCGACCCGGTCTTCAACCCGCGCGAAAAGCTGCCCGCCGAGGGTGCTGCCCTGGCCCTCGTCATCGACAATGACTGGGCAAGTGCCGCCGACTGGGGCAAGCGCGTCGCCACCGCCGAGCGGCTGATCGCCGATGCCGGCTCGAACGGCGTGCCTGTCGTCATCGCCTTCACCGCGGAAAAAGCCAATGCCGAGATCGGCCCGTTCGATGCCGCCGCCGCGCTCGACCGGCTGCGCGCCGCCAAGCCGCGGCCGATCCCGACCGACCGGCCCGCCGTCTATGCCCGCGTCGCCGGCGTGCTGGAGAGCTTGCCCGGCGCCAGTGTCGCCGTGCTCGCCGACGGCCTTGCGGCAAAAGGCGACGAGGCCGCCTTCAAAACGCTTTTGTCGAAAAATGCCGCCCGTGTCGTTTGGGCAACCGCCGACAGGCTGTCGCTGACAGGCCTGACCGCCGCCGACAACCAGGTCGACGGCTTTGCGCTGACCGCCATTCGCCCGCCGGGCGATCCTGCCCCGGCGCAGGTCACCGCCGGCGCCTTCGACGATAAGGGTCGCCGCATCGCCGATGCGACGCTGACCTTCTCGCCGGGCGAAACCACCGCCACCGGCACCATGGCGGTGCCGTTCGAGCTGCGCAACGACTTCGCCTCGGTCGCGCTCGACGGCGAGCGCCAGGCCGGCGCGGTGCGCGTCCTCGATGAAAGCTCCAAGCGCCGCCGCGTCGGACTGTTGTCGCAGGCCGAGGCCGACCAGGCGCAGCCGCTTTTGTCGCCGCTCTACTACATCAGGCGCGCGCTGCAGCCCTTCGCCGATCTGGTCGAACCCTCCAGCGCCGACCTCGCCGACGCCATCCCGCAGATCCTCGACCAGAAGCCGGCGATGATCATCATGGCCGACATCGGCACCATTCCCGCACAGGTCCGGCAAAGACTGGTCGACTGGGTCGACAATGGCGGCACGCTGGTGCGTTTCGCCGGTTCGCGGCTAGCCGCCTCCGGCAATGACGACGATCTGCTGCCGGTCCGCCTGCGCACCGGCGAACGTTCGCTTGGCGGCGCGCTGTCATGGACGTCGCCGCAGCCGGTCACCGAATTCCCCAAGGCCGGCCCGTTCGCCGATCTTGCCCCGCCGACCGAGGTCACCGTCAGCAGGCAGGTGCTGGCCGAGCCGACGCCCGACATCGTCGAGCGCACCTGGGCCGCGCTTGCCGACGGCACGCCGCTGGTCACCGGGCTGAAGAAGGGCAAGGGCACGCTGGTGCTGTTCCATGTCACGCCCGAGGCGACCTGGTCGAACCTGCCGATCTCGGGCAGCTTCGTCGAGATGCTGCGCCGCATCGTGCAACTGTCGCGCAACCAGGGCGCGGCGATCGCCAATGCCGAAGCCGCCGCCACCTCGCTGGCGCCCTACCGGATGATTGCGGCCGACGGCTCGCTGGTGCCGCCGACGCCGGACGCGCGGCCGCTGGTTCCGGGCGCCGGCGCGTTGCCAGTGACCTTCGAGAACCCGCCCGGGCTCTATGGTTCCGAGACGGGTGTGTTTGCCCACAATCTGCTTGAAGCCGACAGCAGGTTTGCGCCCCTGGCGCGCCCGCAGGTCACGGTTCCCGTCACGTCGATCCAGTATGCCTTTGATGAATCGCGCAATTTGAAGGGCGCGCTGGTCGCGGCTGCCCTGGTGCTGATGCTGCTCGACACGCTGGCGGTGTTCTGGATAGGCGGCCTGTTTACCCGCCGGCCGCGCCGCGCCGGTGCCGTAACAACGACCGCGGCGATCCTGATTGCGCTCGGTGCCTTGTTCGGCCATGCCGATCTTGCCCGCGCCGATGACGCCAAGCCGGGCGACGAGGTTGCAATAGAGGCGATTTCGAAGACCCGCATCGCCTATGTGCTGACCGGCGTGCCGGGCGACGACTCGATCAGCCGCGCCGGGCTCGAGGGCCTGACCCGCTTCCTGATCGAGAAGACGGCACTGGAACCGGGCGAGCCGGCCGGCGTCGACATCTCGAAGGACGAACTGTCGTTCTACCCGCTGATCTACTGGCCGATCGATCCGGCCGCGCCGATGCCGAGCCAGGCCGCGATCGCCCGCATCGACGCCTATATGCAGCAGGGCGGCACGGTGCTGTTCGATACGCGCGACCAGTTCGCCAACGGCATCGGCGCCGATTCGACCAGCCCGGCGACGGAGCGGCTGCGCGACATCCTCGGCAGCCTCAACGTGCCGCCGCTGGAGCCGGTGCCGTCCGACCACGTGCTGACCAAATCCTTCTTCATTCTGCCCGAATTTCCCGGCCGCTTCGCCGGCGGTCCACTGTGGGTCGAGGCCTCGCTCGACGCCAGCAATGCCGAGAACCGGCCGGTGCGGACCGGCGACGGCGTATCGCCGATCATGATCACCGCCAACGATTTCGCCGGCGCCTGGGCGGTCGACGAGAATGGCGACCCGCTGCTGCCGACCGTCCCGGCGGACCCGATGCAGCGCATCTACGCGCTGCGCGCCGGCGTCAACATCATGATGTACATGCTGACCGGCAACTACAAATCCGACCAGGTGCATGTGCCGATACTGCTCGAACGGCTGGGGCAGTAAGATGATGTCTTTTATTGCACCTCCGCGGATCGACCCTCCCAAATGGGAGGGTAAGGAATGAACTGGTCGATCTCCTTCGAACCGCTGATCTCCTGGCCCTGGCTGGCCTTGGCGCTGGTGCCGCTGGCGCTGCTTGCGCTGGTCGGCCTGTGGTTTCGCCAGCGCGGCTCGGTCTTCCGCTTCATCGCTTTGATGGCGCTCGCCGCCGCCCTGTTCAACCCGGTGTTCCTCAACGAGGAGCGCGAGCCACTGAAAAGCGTTGTCGCCCTCGTTGTCGACCGCAGCCAGAGCCAGGATATCGGCGACCGCACCAAACAAACCGACGAGGCGCTGGCGGGGCTGCAGCAGCGTCTTGGCCGCTTCAAGCAGTTCGACGTGCGCGTCGTCGAGGCGGGTAAATCCGAAGCCGCCGAAGAGCGCACCGAAACGCGGCTATTTGGCGCGCTCGAGGGCGCCTTCCGCGACGTGCCTCCCTCGCGCATCGGCGGCGCCATCATGATCACCGATGGCGAGGTGCATGACGCCCCCCCGGGCGCCCCTGATTTCAACGCCCCGCTGCATGCCCTGATCACTGGCAACGACCACGAAAAGGATCGCCGCATCCGCTTCGAGAACGCGCCGCGCTTCGGCCTTGTCGGCAAGCCGCTCGACATGACTTACCGCGTCATCTCGACCGAGAAGGAGACCGGTCCGGTCGACGTGCGCGTCTCGGTCAATGGCGAGCAGGTCGCGGTCGAGCATGCCGTCGTCGGCCAGGCCATGCCGCTGCAAGTGACCATTCCCGGTGCCGGCCGCAACATCGTCGAACTCGCCATCGACCGCGAGCCGGGCGAACTGACCGACACCAACAACCGCGCCATCGCGCTCATCGACGGTATCCGCGAGAACCTGCGTGTGCTGCTCGTCTCCGGCGAGCCGCATGCCGGCGAGCGCACCTGGCGCAATCTGTTGAAATCCGACGCCTCGGTCGATCTCGTCCACTTCACCATTCTGCGGCCGCCGGAAAAGCAGGACGGCACGCCGATCAACGAATTGTCGCTGATCGCCTTCCCGACCCGCGAGTTGTTCGTCGAGAAGATCAAGGATTTCGACCTCATCATCTTCGACCGCTACCAGCACCGCGACGTGCTGCCGATTCTCTATTACGACTACATCTCCGAATATGTCGAAAAGGGCGGCGCGCTGCTGATCGCGGCCGGCCCCGAATATGCCGGCGAAAGCTCGATCGCGCGCACGCCGCTGATGTCGGCCCTGCCGGCGATGCCGACCGGTGAGGTTGTCGACAAGGCCTTCTATCCACGCCTCACCGATCTTGGCCAGCGCCATCCGGTGACACGTGGGCTGGATGGCTCGGCCGCCGAGCCGCCGCGCTGGAGCCGCTGGTTCCGCACCATCGGTGTTCAGAATCCCGAAGGAGAAGTGGTGATGAAGGGCGCCGACAACCGGCCCCTTCTGTTGCTCGACCGCAAGGGTGAAGGTCGCGTAGGCATGCTTCTGTCCGACCAGGGCTGGCTGTGGGCGCGCGGCTTCGAAGGCGGCGGCCCGCATGTCCAGCTCTATCGGCGCATCGCGCACTGGCTGATGAAGGAGCCCGAACTCGAGGAAGAGCGGCTGACCGCCGACGGTCGCGGCATGGTGCTGGAAATCCGTCGCCAGACGATGGCCGATGATCCCGGCCCCGCCCAGATCATCACCCCGTCCGGCAAGACCTTGACCGTCAAGCTCGCGAAATCCGAGCCCGGCGTCTTCCTCGGCAGTGTCGAGACCAGCGAGATCGGCCTCTATCAGGTCGCCAATGGCGACCTGACCGCGCTCGCCCATGTCGGACCGGTCAACGCACCGGAGTTCGCCGACGTCATCTCCACCGAAAACCGGCTGAAGGCGCCGGCGGAAGCTACCGGCGGCAGCGTGCGCCGGCTGGCGTCATCCACCGCCCTTGGCAGCGATGTGACGCTGCCCTCCATCGTGCCGGTGCGCTCGGCCGGCGCCGCGTCCGGCAGCGACTGGATCGGCCTGCGCACCACGGACGACAGCGTGCTCAAGGCCGTCTCGCGCGTGCCGCTGTTCGGCGGCTTCCTCGGCCTCGGCCTGCTGCTTCTGGCGATGGGTTCGATGTGGTACCGCGAGGGACGGTAGCGCCACCTTTTTCCTTCTCCCCGTTCACGGGGAGAAGGTGCCCGAAGGGCGGATGAGGGGCAGCTCCAGCCTGAAGTGATTGGCGATCGCGCAAATGAACTGTTGTCACCCCCGGCGCCGCCCCTCATTGTCCTGCCGGACATTTCTCCCCGTATAGTGACGGGGAGAAAGATGCTGTCGCGGATGGTTTCGCCGATTGTCAGCGTTAAAGACTACCCCCGCCCTACTCTTCCGGCTCCGTCGTGAACATCAGCGGATAGCCCTTGGCCTTGCCGGCGTCGGTGGCCCGCGTCGCCTTGGTCTCGGCGACATCCTTGGTAAAGACGGCGACGACGCAGACACCGCGCCGATGCGCGGTGATCATCACCCGGTGCGCCTGGTCTTCGCTGAGCTTGAACTCGCCCTTCAGCACCGTCACCACGAATTCGCGCGGTGTGAAATCGTCATTGATGAGGATGACCTTATAGAGCTTCGGCCGTTCGATCTGCGGCTTGACCTGGACACGCGGTTTTGTGGTGATTTCAGGCATTGGAACCGGCAATTTGCGTAAGCGACGAGGCCGCCATTCTGGCACCGGGGAAAGCGGCCGTCCATTTTGATCGACGCGCCAACCGGTATCCGGTGGGCGCGGCCACTCACTATGTGGGAAACCGTCGGTCGCCGTTCAACGGCCCTGGCGGCTGAACACGCGGCGGCTAGGCCTGTCGGGCCGGAAGCGGTTTCCCCCGGGCATCCGCCCGGCGTTCCAGCCAGGCTGTGATCGGCCAGGCGACGACGCAGATCAGCGTCGCGCCGGTCAGCACGATCAGCAACCAAGTCTGCGCCGGCGTGATGTAGTCCCAATTGGTGGAAATCGCCGGCGCAAACAGCGAAGGCTCGGTGCGTCCGCTGGCCGGATCGGGCACCGGGCTGGCGGTGAACAGGATCAGCACCCTGGCGACCCCGGTGGCCACCAGGCCGCCGAGCACCATCGAGCGCAGAATGGACGAAAGCCGCTTCTTCATGCGGATTGTCTTACACCGCCGGCGTTGCAAACGGGTTATGTGTCAGTCGAGGCGGAAGCTGCCGGCACCAGGCTTCGGCCAGATATCGATCGATCCCATCAGTCCGATTGATCGCCGATATCAGGTTTTCTCAACGGCTTGGACAGGAAGAAGGCCGCTCCAGCCGAAACCGACTGGAGCGGCCTTGGTCAACAGGCTAGCATTTGATGCTGGACCCGATCACGTCTTCGGGGCGTCCTTCTTGACAGCCTTCTCGGCAGCCTTCTTGTGCTTCTTGACGGTCTTCTTGACGACCTTCTTCGGAGCAGCCTTGGCCGGAGCGGCGGTAGCCGGAGCGGTGGTCGTCGAAGCAGCCGGAGCAGCGGTCGTGGTGGCAGCGGCGTTGCCGAGAGCCGGCATCGCGAAAGCGAGAGCGACGGCGAGACCGGTTGCGGAGAGGATGGACTTTTTCATGGCTTCATTTCCTTTTCATGCGGGTCGAGTTTTCGAGTGTCACTGGACCGGGTCGTTCGGTGTCACTCCAAGCAGCTTCAAAGCATTGGCGAGCATCCGGATGCCCTGTGCCTGTTTCTTGGCGGCGCAGTACCGGTTACCCTTTCTCTGAAGTGCCTTTGCCGCGGTGACCTGCGTTGCCGTGGCATGGGTTTCGAGGGCTTCATCGAATTGGTGGCTGAGATTGGCGCACCGTTCGCTCCGGGTGGTGAGCGTCACCTTTGCGTCCGATTGTCCGACAGCGGCAGTGACCAGGCCAAGGCCCAGCAACGCACCCAACAAACTGATCGACAACCTTGGCATCGGTTTATCCGTAAACCCGGAGACTAGCGTCGCAGCCGATGACCTGACCGCCACGAGATCAGTTATGCCCTTGAAATTTTTCAGGAGTTTTTCTGAACTGTAGAATTTTGTTTCTGGATTGTGTCTGAGAGCCGGTGTGAACCCATCATCACCACTGGCCAACATATGGCCTGAATTCTATCGTGTGGGTTGCGACAGAAGGGCTTGGCAATCAACAATGACAGGGCTCAAGTGAAATCCGATGCACACATACTGATCGTCGACGACGACAAGGGCATCCGCGACCTGCTGCAGGAATTCTTCCAGAAGCGGGGCCTGCACACCTCGGTTGCCGCCGATGGCATCGAGATGGAGACCATCCTGCGCCGCGCGCAGGTGGACCTCATCGTTCTCGACGTGATGCTGCCCGGCAAGAGCGGGCTGGAGCTGTGCCGCGACCTGCGCGCCCAGTATTCGACGCCGATCATCATGCTGACCGCCGTCACCGAGACGACCGACCGCGTCGTCGGACTGGAAATGGGCGCCGACGACTATGTGCCAAAACCCTTCGATCCGCGCGAGCTTTTGGCGCGCATCCGCGCCGTGCTGCGGCGCAATGGCGGCGCCGAGCCCAAGCGCGCAACCACCAGGCAGATCTACCGCTTCGCCGGCTGGACGATGGACTGCTCGCGCCGCCGGCTGATCGCTCCCGACGATATCAGGGTCGAGTTGACCATGGCCGAATTCAACCTGCTGCAGACCTTCGTCAAAAGCGCGCAGCGCGTGCTGACCCGCGACCAGCTCATCGAACTGTCCGGTGGCGACAGCGACTACTCCTTCGACCGCAGCGTCGACATCCTCGTCAGCCGGTTGCGGCGCAAGATGGAAGACGACCCGAAAACGCCCAAGCTGATCCTGACCGTGCGCAGCGGCGGCTACCAGTTCCTGCCCGAGACGACCTCCGAATGAGACGTTTCCTGCCGCAGACCTTGCCTGTTTGGGTGCTGCTGATCGTCATTGCCGGCCTGCTGATCAGCCAGGTCGCGACCCTCTACATCGTGTCGCGCGACCGCGCCGTAGCCAATGGCGTCGTCGACCTCTACCGCCTCAACGACCGCGCCTTCTCGCTGGTGCAGCTCATGCATGACGCTACGCCGGAGGAACGAAAGGCGACGGCGACCGGCCTGTTCAATTCCACCTACGCACTCACTATCTCGGACACGCCGGCGGTCACCTCGTCGATCGCAAGCGACGACGAGATGGCGGAACTCGAAGACATCCTTGTCGGCCGGCTGTCGAAGTTCGGCATCACTGATGCGCGCGTGCGGCGCGACCCGGCGACGCGCGAGGCCGACGACGCCGACGGCACGGCGCCGGGGCCCGATATCGGCCAGGTCGAACGCGACCTTCTGGTGCTGGCCGCCAACTTTGCGCAGAGCGACAAGCTGACGGCGTCGTTGCGTTTCGCCGACGGCCAATGGCTGAACTTCACCGAGCCGATCACGCCTTTCGGCCCGATACTGAGCTTCGACAGCCTGCCACTCTATTCGCTGATCGCCGGACTGGTGGTGATCATGTCGATCTGGTCGCTACGTCGGCTGACGGCGCCCTACCGGATGATGGAAACCGCCGTGAACCGGATCGGCAAGGATCTGAAGAGCCCGCCAATCGCGGAAGGCGGTAGCCGCGAGGTGCGTGCCGCTGCCAAGGCGATCAACGCCATGCAGGCCCGGCTGCGCGAATATGTCGAGGACCGCGAACATCTGGCGGCGGCGCTGGCGCATGATTTGCGCACGCCGATGACGCGGATGCGGCTGCGCCTGGAGCTGTTGCGCAAATCGGCGGTTCGCGAGGCGCTGGCACACGATCTCGCCGATGTCGAGAGCATTGCCAGCTCGGTGATCGACTTCGCCACCTTCGAGGTGACCGAGGAGAAGAACGAGCGTATCGACTTCTGGTCGCTCGTGGAATCCATCGCCGACAGCTATGACGACGTCTCGTTCGACGATGATACCCGTTCACGCGGCCTCGTCTGCATGGCGCGGCCGGTCGCGCTCAAGCGCTGCGTCACCAATCTGCTGCAGAACGCGGTCACCTACGGCAAGAAGGCGCATCTCAGCCTGCGCCTGTCGCAAAACATGATCCTGCTCACCATCCGTGATGAAGGGCCGGGCATACCGCAGGCGCAGATCGACGCCGTGTTCGGCTCTTTCGTGCGCCTCGAACAATCCCGCAACCGCCAGACCGGCGGTCTCGGGCTCGGCCTGACCATTGCTCGCAACATCGCACGCGCCGCCGGCGGTGAGGTCAGCCTGTCCAACAATCCGGGTGGTGGCCTGCTGACGCAACTGCGCCTGCCATTGGCGGCCTGACGCAGCCCCAAAAGTGCCGACCTCGCAAGGCGCGGCTTTGGACCGGCATACCCGGAAACCCGGGAGGTCGGCAGCGTGATATCAGGGTCGCCGCGAGGACAAGGGATGTGTTCCCATTTTCAATGGATGACGGCGATCTTCCATGCAAGCAGGGCAACTATTGCTGCTGCGCTGGAGAGGGTCGCCAAACCATTCCGCCCGAACGCATGCAGGGCAAGAACCGCCAACGCGGCACTGATCGCCGCGAGCGTCCCTTCGATATAAAAGAGCTGATTTGCAGTCAGTTGCGTGCCGGTCGCACCGCCGATCCTGAAAAACTCCAGGATCGATCGCATCGCAATCACAAGCAGCAGCCCGAGCGCCGTTTGCGCGGTCCGCGGTTTAGACAGCCAACCCCAAATCCGTTCCAAAGCGCCTTTCCCTGATAGCCGACGGTCCTGGAGTTCTCGCCGCTCCTACCGCCGCAGGACCGCACTCAGCACGTCGCGGATGCCGATCGCGCCGACGAAGCGCGACTGGTCGTCGAACAGCGCCACGGGTGCTGTCTGCGAGCGGTGCATGGCCAGCATCACTGTTTTCAGCGAGGTGCCGGGGTTGGCCCAGAACACTTGCGCCGCTTCCTCCGGCTGCCCTTCGAGATCGGCGCACGACACCCAGACCGCTGGCTTGCCGTCGCGTTCGGCCGCCGCCACCAGCCCGTGCTCATCGATCTTGAAGCGCGTCGTTTTGCGCCGGTCGAGCCACACCCAGCCATTGTCGCCATGTTCCAGGTCGCGGCGGTCGCGCATGACGTTCCAGGCGGTCAGCACCGACAGCGGATTCACATTGGCGATGAAGTCGCGGACATAGTCGTTGGCGGGCCGCAGCACGATGTCCTCCGGCGCCCCGGTCTGCACGATGCGACCGCCTTCCATGATAGTGATGTGGCTGCCGATCTTCAGCGCCTCCTCGAGGTCGTGGCTGACGAAGATGATGGTCTTCTTCAGCTCGGCCTGCAATTGCAGCAGCTCGTCCTGCAGCTTGGTGCGGATCAGCGGGTCGAGCGCCGAGAAAGGCTCATCCATCAGAAGGATCGGCGCCTCGGTGGCGAAGGCACGGGCCAGGCCGACGCGCTGCTGCATGCCGCCCGAAAGCTCATGCGCGTATTTCTTCGACCACTGGTCGAGATTGACCAGCTTGAGCTGGCGTTGCACGCGTTCCTTACGCTCTAGCTCCGGCACGCCGGCGAGTTCGAGGCCGAGGCCGACATTTTCCTCCACCGTACGCCACGGCAGCAGGCCGAACTGCTGGAACACCATCGCCACCTGTTTCTGGCGCAGGCGCCGCAAGGTCGCCTCATCGCAAGTGACGACATCGACGGTCTTGTCGCCATCCTTGACCAGGACCTGACCGCGCGACACCACGTTGAGCCGATTGACCGCCCGCAGCAATGTCGACTTGCCCGAACCGGAGAGGCCCATCAGCACCGAGATCTCGCCCTCGTTGATGGTCAGGCTGGCGCCGGCGCAGCCGAGCACATTACCGGTCTTTTCGAGGATATCGGCGCGGCTGGCGCCGGCGTCGATCATTGCCAACGATCCGGCCTGGTCGGCGCCGAAGACGATATCGACGTTCCTGAAATCGACGGCGACGGTCATTTCTTGCCTCCAACGCCGATGCGCGTCATGCGGTCGAGCACGATGGCCAGCACGACGATGGCCAGGCCGGCTTCAAGGCCGAGGTCGATCTTGCGCGAACCAAGCGCGCGGTTGATCTCGGTGCCGAGGCCGCCGGCACCGATGAGAGCCGCGAACACCACCATCGACAGCGACAGCATGATCGACTGGGTGAGACCGGCCATGATGGTCGGCAGGGCCGAGGGCAGCTCCACCTTCCAGAGCAGCTGGCTCTTGGTGGCGCCGAACGCCTCGCCTGCCTCGACGATCGACTTCGGCACCGAGACGACGCCCAGATGCGTGAGACGAACCGATGTCGGGATGACGAAGATGATGGTGACGATGAGGCCGGGCGCGTTGCCAAGGCCGAACAGCGTCAGCACCGGAATCAGATAGACGAAGGTCGGCAACGTCTGCATCAGGTCGAGCACCGGCAGCATGATGCGGTAGACCTTCGGCTTGTGAGCCGCCCAAATACCGAGTGGCACACCGATGGCCATCGAGGCGGCGGCAGCGGCAACCACCAGCACCAGCGTCTCCACGGTCTGCTTCCAGAGGTTCTGGTTGAGGATGAACAGCAATCCGAGAAAGACGGCCACTGCCAGGCCTCTCGATCGCTGCAAATAGTAGGCAAGCAGCGCAATCAGGGCGATGAGAAGGACGGGCGGTATCAGCAACAGCGTGTCGACCACGCCGTCGAGCAGGAAATTCAGGCCGCCTGAGAGGCCGCGGAAGAAGGTGTTGAAATTGTCGGTGAGGAAGGTGAAGAACGCTTTGCCCCATTCGCCGATGGGAATTTTATAACTGACAAAGAATTTTGAAATCGGATCCATCTAGCCCCTCTTTGGCAGCCGCCGTCCTTGCCGGACAGTCATCTTGTCACAGGATATAAAAAAGGGCAGCCTTTTCTAGATGGCTGCCCTCACTCGCGTCATGTCGGATTCAAAGTCGGCTCAGCTCCCGAGCGCGGTCTTCACCGCCGCAGCCGCGTCGCCGCCATCGAAGGTGGTCACGCCGGCAATCCACGGAGCGACCGCGTCCGGATGCTTCTTCAGCCAGTCGGTCGCGGCCGTGTTGGCGTCGCTGCCCTTGAGGATCGCGTCCATCATCTCGCCTTCCATATCGAGATTGAACTTCAGGTTGGCGATGAACTTGCCGGCATTCGGGCACTCGGTGGTATATCCCTTGCGCACATTGGTATGCACGGTGGCGGCGCCGAAGCCGCTGTCGCCCATGCCGTCGAGATAGGTGATCTTCATGGCGCCCATCACCGGATGCGGCGTCCAGCCGAGGAACGCGATCCACTCATTGTTCTTCATCGACTGTTCGGCCTGCGTCAGCATGCCGGCTTCCGAGGATTCGACCAGTTCGAAGCCTTCGAGATTGTCCTTCGGGTTTTTGATCATGTCGAGGATGATGCGGTTGCCATCGTTGCCGGCCTCGATGCCGTAGATCTTGCCGTCGAACTTGTCCTTGAACTTGCCGAGGTCGGTCAGCGTCTTGACGCCGGCGTCCGCCACATAGGTCGGCACGACGATGCCGTAGCCGGCGCCGCTGAGGTTTTCGCTGATGGTCTCGACCGAGCCGTCGGCGGTGTAGTCCTTGATGTCGTTGGTCATCGACGGCATCCAGTTGCCGAGGAAGACGTCGAGGTCCTTGTTTTTCAGAGACGCATAGGTCACCGGCACCGATAGCTGGATCACCTGCGGCTCGTAGCCGAGTGCGGTCAGCAGCACGGAAGCGATGCCGGTCGTCGCCTGGATGTCGGTCCAGCCGACATCGGAAAGACGCACCGCCTTGCAGCTCGCCGGATCACCGGCGAATGCAGCGCTCGTGGACAAAAAAGCCGCCAGGCCGAGGCCGGCGACGAAAGAGTTCATACGCGACATAGGTATTCTCCCATTGTGATTCTTTGGCGAAGCGCAGCTGCGGTTTCTCTGCCCGCCTTGTTTCGTCAGCCAAACACCATTCTGGTGCGGTTTCAAGCGTTAAGGCAATCACGATCAACGGCGCGGACTGGCCAATCAGCGACACGGCTGACGCTTTCGTCTTGCCAGACAGTTTTTTCAGGAGCGAGGCGGCTTTTTCGTAGAAAGGCTGCCGTGGCCTCTCCCCGCACGACACCAAGTCGGCTTAAGGTCTGTTTAGATTCAGGTCAGGCCGCGCCGAAAATGGTGGGCTCCGAGAACCGGAGCGGAGCGTACTTTCGGGTACGTGAGCACCGGAAGCGCAGGAACCGCCATTTGCAGGCCGGCATCACCTGAATATCAACAGACCGTAAAGGACGGCATGGCCAAGCTCTACTTCCACTATGCAACGATGAACGCCGGCAAGACCACGATGCTGTTGCAGGCGTCGTACAATTATCGCGAGCGCGGCATGCGCACGATGCTGTTCGTCGCCGGCCATTACCGCAAGGGCGATACCGGCCTGATCTCGTCGCGCATCGGCCTGGAGACGGAAGCCGACATGTTCCGCGATGGCGACGACCTGTTCGCCCGCGTCGCCGATCATCACGCACATACATCGGTGCATTGCGTCTTTGTCGACGAGGCGCAGTTTCTCGAAGAGGAGCAGGTCTGGCAGCTCGCCCGCATTGCCGACCGGCTGAACATCCCGGTCATGTGTTACGGCTTGCGCACCGATTTCCAGGGCAATCTGTTCTCCGGTTCTCGCGCGCTGCTGGCCATCGCCGACGATTTGCGCGAAGTGCGCACCATCTGCCGCTGTGGCCGCAAGGCGACGATGGTGGTGCGCCTTGGACCTGACGGCAAGGTGGCGCGCCAGGGCGAGCAGGTGGCGATCGGCAAGGACGTTTATGTCTCGCTCTGCCGTCGCCACTGGGAGGAAGAGATGGGCCGCGCCGCGCCCGACGACTTCATCGGCTTTATCAAGGGCTGACGGCCCCGGCGACCTTGCCCGGGTTCGGTGCAGCCCGATCGGCACCTTCCGCGATCGCGCCGCGATGCAGTGTTTGTTAAGGCCTCGGCACTATAAGGCCGCCAGCCAGAGCTCTCCGGGGTCAGCCATGTTTCGAGCCGCTTCGTCCGCCAGCACTCTTCTCCTTGCCACCTCGCTTGCCGCCCATGCCGGCGGTGACCCGGCCCTGGGCAAGAAGGTCTTCAACCGGTGCATCGCCTGCCACGAAGCAGCCACCGACCGCGACAAGGTCGGCCCGCATCTGTTGGGCGTCGTCGGTCGCACCGCCGGTAGCGCCGAGAGTTTTCTTGGTCACTACTCCGAGGCTATGAAGGGCGCTGGCGCCGCCGGCCTCGTCTGGGATGAAGCCAATCTCGCCGAGTATCTCAAGGCTCCCAAGCTGAAAGTGCCCGGCAACAAGATGGCGTTTGCCGGCTTGACCAAGGACGACGACATCGCCAATGTCATCGCCTATCTGAAGGCCGATCCCAAGCCCTGATCCGCCGCACGCGCGCCGCTGTGAAGCCGGCTTCCGCCTCGCATGTCGCGGCCGCTATTGCTGCATTGGCTTGCCAAATACAAAGGCATCCGTGCGCCGTCGTTTTGCGGCATAGAAGTTCAATGGCAGTTGAACTAAGCCTGGCCGGCAGGCTAATCACGCCATGACCTCTCCTCCATTTGCC
Organism: Mesorhizobium sp. M1406; assembly: GCF_040317555.1. Lineage (NCBI taxonomy): Bacteria > Pseudomonadati > Pseudomonadota > Alphaproteobacteria > Hyphomicrobiales > Phyllobacteriaceae > Mesorhizobium > Mesorhizobium sp. M1406. The sequence continues at coordinate 25,247 of NZ_JAMYKW010000014.1, forward strand.
TTTCAAGACCGTGACCGAATATTTTGTTTTCGGGGCGGGTCTTGTCTTGCGTCTTTCAATCCCTGGATGCCCCACATATATTCGCCGCTGTTCGCGACCAGCGACGTAGTGCCGAAGCGGGAGGCCCCAATGGCGACATTGCAGAATTTCGATGCCGAAATTGCCAAGACCAAGCAGGTCGTGCAGGACATGCGCACCAAGATCGAGCAGTCCGGCACCGTGCTTGATACGCTCGCCACCGCCGACAAGAAGATCGGCGACGCCAATTTCGACATCGAGAACGCCCGCATCGAGGATGTGCTGAAGCAGCAGAAGGTGATGGAAGGCAACATCGCCGACCTGATCATCGGGCTGGAGGATGCCACCAACGTCTTCGGCGCCGAGTTCGAGAGCATGAAGAACTACACCGGCTGGGAAAAATTCATCGGCGTCTTCTCCAGCCAGAGCAAGCAGCGCATGCGCACCGACCGCGTCCGCAACATGTCGCTGGCCGGCAATCTGCAGGAACTGCTGGTCAAGTCCGACACCATCGTCGGCATCCTGAAGGCGCAGAAAGGGGTCCTCGACCAGCGCTACAAGACCTCCGAGACTAGCCTGTCGCAGGTCATCGAGCGGCGCAAGACCACCATGACCAACCTCGAAGCCGTGCAGAAGCGCATCGAGGAACTCAACCCGATGCTGCTCGACATCGAAAACAAGATCGCCGCTTCGACCAGCCAGAAGGAGCGCACGCAGCTCGAAGGCGAGCGCTCCAAGCTGGCGACGGAATACAATGAAAAGCAGGCCAAGGAACAGGAGCTGCTGGCCGAGAGCCAGACGCTCGAGCGCTACACCTCGATGTTCCAGACCTTCGTCGATTCGCTCAACAACCAGATCGCCGCGCAGTCGACGCTGATCAACAAGCTGACCATCGACACCGAGCAACGCATCGTCCTCTACAAGGCGCTCGAAGATTCGCTGAAGACCGCCGCCCAGCAGGACGTCGCCCACAAGATCAACACGCTGGGCAGCCAGGTCGACAACACCGCCGAGGAAACCATGGCCGGCATCGGTGCCGCCTCGCAAAAGCACATCGGCGACCTGCTCGAGATGCACGAGAAGAACATGGTCGCCACTGCCGACATCCAGCGCCGCAAGAAGCTGGCCGACGATGCCTTTGCCCGCCGCTTCGACGAGGTGCTGAAGAAGCACAATTCGGCGAACTACGTGCAGTCTTAGGAGTGACAGGACTGCCCGCGAGCACACAAGCATGACCCGCGAAAACGAAGCGGCGGCACGGTATTTCTCCGCCATCACGGCCGCGCTCAGTGGCCTTGAAGTGTTCATGCGCGACGATCGCTCGCCGCTGTACCGGCATGGCATCGTCGCCAAGATCGTCGCCGAATACATCGCCCGGCTCGACAAGTCATTCGCCTGCTGGCGCAACCGGCTGGGCTTCATGGACACGTTCCGCATTTCGCGGGCCGAAAGCGGCTTCCCGGTCTTCCAGAACCTGCTCGAACTGGAAAATGACCGCCGCCAGGCCGATGCGCGGCTGGCCAACATTCCGCTGGCCGGCGAGTTGCGCGAGGAGATGGCCGACTTCATCCTGCGCCACAAGGAATTCCCCGAGGCGCTGCAGAAGTCGATGGCCGAGAGGCTCTATCTCGAGGACGTGAAGAGCGAAAACACGTTCGGCCCGTTCACCCTGGCGCAAACGGCCAAGGTCTCGGTCAACCCGAAGACGGGGCGTCCCTACTATCTCGTCCACTGGGCGACGTTCGACGGCAGCGCCAACCTGCCTCTGGTCTACATGGTGACGGTGGAGGATTCTTCCGAAGACATGGTCCGACAGCTTGTCGACAGAAACGGCAAACTGAACGAGACGATCGACATTCCGCTGCCGGTCGACGGCCTGCTCAATCCCGAGCTCGCCCACCGTTTCGACGATTTCACCGAGAAGAACTCCGCCTATACCCTGTCGCCGGCGACCATCGCGGTCAACCTCGACAAGGATTTCGAGCCGCTGCATCCCAAGCAGCTGCGCCGCGTCGTGCTCGGACCGTTCTATTCGGCTGGCATTACCGACAACAATTCGACGGTGACCGAGGTGCTCGCCAAGGTGCGCAAGCCCGAAAATGCCTGGCTGCTCACCTGGACCATCCAGGAGGTCTATTCCAAGGCCGAGAAGCCCGGTCGCAAAGGGCTGTTTTCAAGCGAGAAGACGACGCAGGAATTCTTCATCAACACCGACGATCTGGAAGCCGCCCGCCAAGGCGTGTCGAGCTACGAAAACCACGCGCTGATCCCGCACGAGGCCTATCAGGCGCTCTATGCCGTCGGCGAGGCGCAGAAGATTTTTGCCGGCTACAAGGTTCACATCCTGTCCAACGGGCAGGTCATCTCGGACGTCTGACCGTCACACCACGGAGCACCCTTCATGGATACCGGCCTGACCACCATACCGGAAGCTGCGATCGAAAAGCACCGCGCAACCGCGCAAAGCTTCATCACCCGCATCGTCGTGCTGGAGGACCCGTCACGCGAATCGGGCACGGCACTTGCCGGCACCAACCGCCGCTTCGTCTCGACCGTCTCGGTCGGCTCGGTGCGCCGCACGCGCGAAGTCGAGCTGGCCAAGACCGTCGGCGCCGTCCATCCCGACGACCAGTTGCTGACCATCCCGCAGCACACGCTTCTGTTTCGCGCCCGGCGCGGCACGGCGATCGCGCTCGCAATATCGGATGTTTTCGCCGAAGGCTCGGACCTCGAAAGCCTGCAGGCCAAGAACACCCGCGCCCCGCTCGAAGGCGACGAGGCGTCCACCTTCAAGAAGCTTCTGTCGGCCTCGGCTTACATCTCCGCCTTCAGCCTCGCCTCCTATCTGTTCCAGCTGATCGACAGCGACGGCGAGGTGCCCAACGATATCCCCGAGCCCGACTTCCTTTTCGACACGCCGCAGGATGCGGTGAAGTCGATCCTCGCCGGCCTCGACAAGGCGATCTCAGGATCGTCCGACGACGCCGACTTGATGACCCGGGCGCGCGCCTTTGCCCGCGTCGCCATCGACGGGCTTCTGGTGCGCAAGAGCCGCTTCGACGGCATCGGCCCGTTCGAGAACGCCCATATCCGTATCGATGCCGACGACTTCACCCTCGATGGTTTCGACGTCGCGCCGGGCAAGCGCTCCAAGCCGCTGGTGATGACCTTCAAGAAGCCGGAGGAGGTCGTCGGCAACCACATTGCCAAGTACCAGTCGGTCAAGCTCGCCAAGATGCTGATGGCCTACGACTTCGAGCGCGAGATGAACCCGTTCGTCGAGCTCGGCGGCTTCCTGTTCACCTTCATCGGCGACGGCGCGCCCGGCACCGGCAAGACGACGCTGATCCAGATGATCGCCGGCCTCGTCAACGGCTATTGCCAGGTCGCCGGCTATCCCTTCGCCTATGAGAATTTCGGCGTCGACCAGATCTCGTCCTATCAGGGCAAATCCGGCCAGAACTGCCGCCAGTTCATCAACAATGTCTTGAACCCGCGCGTCATCGGCTTCGGCACCATCGACGACATCGACCAGGTCGCGGCGCGCCGCTCCGACGACCGCGCCTCGGCCGGCCAGCAGGAGATAACCGGCGTTTTGATGGACGCCTTCGCGGGCGCCGCCACCGTGGTGCGGGGCAACTGCTCGTTCGGCATGTTCTCCAACTATCCCGAGAACGTCGACGACGCGCTGCGCCAGCGCGCCGGCGCCCGTTGGCTGGTCGACGGACCGCAGAGCCGCGACGACTACATCGACATCTTCGTCCTGCTTGCCGGCAAGAACCACAAGATCCCGCTCGGCGACCACGAGCTCTACGCTGCGCAGGAAATCCAGCGCGCCGTGACTGAAGCCTATGAGGAGCACGAGAAGCCGCGGGAAGACGGGCTGATGAAGGTCTACGAACGCTACATGAAAGAGAACGGCGCGCCGAAATCGATGGCAGACATCGGCACCTATCTGCACCTGATCAAGGATGCCGAACCGCGCTTCACCGGCCGCGCCATCAAGAACGTCACCGATGCCATCAAGATGCGCGCCATGGACATCGAGCTGCCCGACGACTGGTTCGAGAAGCCGGAAGTCTTCATGCACAAGGGCTACGACGAGAAGAAAGCGATGATCGAGGAGCTGCGCGGGCCGTTCTCGATGGACATGGTCATGCAGGAGATCAACCGCTACGCCGACAGCGAGTTTCGCTATTCCGACAAGTCCGATGACTCCGCGGTCGAGAAGCTGCTGCGCGACGCGAGGCTGCGTGAACGGGCAGCGCGCGAGATGGAAGAGATGAAGAAGAAGGGGCTTTGGAATGCGTGAGCTTGACGCCTCTTCCTTCTCCCCGTTCACGGGGAGAAGGTGCCCGAAGGGCGGATGAGGGGCAGCGCTATGCGAGGCAGTAATGAGCCAAAGGTAGCAAGAGCCCGTCAGCTCCGAAAAGTCGAGAATGATGCCGAGGAATGGCTGTGGCACGAACTGCGTGGGCGACGATTGAATGGCCACAAATTTATTCGCCAACTGCCGATCGGACCCTACTTCGCCGATTTCGCCTGCCGAGAAACTAATCTGGTTGTGGAAGTCGATGGAAGCCAGCACGCAAATCGATCTCATGATCGATACAGGGACGAAACCATGAACAGGAATGGCTGGTCGGTGTTGAGGGTCTGGAACGCTGATGTCCTCACTGACCGCAGGAGCGTGCTGGAGACGATTGTTGCAGCCCTGGACGGTCGGTTGGATGAAAAAATGATCGGTATCGACGCGAAATTTCTGCCGTCAGCCACGCCAGAGGAAAGATGATGAGCGTTTGCGCCGCCCCTCATCCGCCCTTCGGGCACCTTCTCCCCGTAAACGGGGAGAAGGGAAGATGATCAAGAAACCCGATCTGCTGCGCGACAATGAGCTGATTTATGGGCGGCTGCTGACGGTCGACGAGTCGCACCTGATCCAGCGCTACAACAAGGCGCTCGCCGCGTTCGGCCTGAACCCCACCAAGCTGAAAAGCTTTCAGATCGACCGCACCGGCTTCTCGCCCGAAGTGGCCGAGGAATGCGGCGACTACGATTATCTCGATCCCAACGAGGTCAACCGCCGCTTCATCATCCTGACGCCGTCGCAGATCGACCTGCCGGTGGTGCACACGGCCTTCTCCAACACCTCGCAGCTGATGTTCGAGTTCATGTCCAAGAACCAGCGCGCCATCGACGCGCTGACCATCAAGGACGTGATCTACGGCGAGATCGAGGATTCCATTCCCAAGGTCAACGACATCGAGGATCTGCTGTCGATCAGCCAGGTCGAGTTCAAGGTGCTGTCGGCCGAGAATGTGCTGGGCAAGGCCGCCGAACTCGGCAAGCTCGTCGACCGGCTGAAGCAGGAGCCCGACGCCTGGCGCGACAACGCCATGCTGACCCGCATGGTAGAGCTCGCCAAGATCTGCGGCGACATCCGCGAGAACGCGCTGGTGCCCGACCAGGTGATCTTCCGCCACAACGCCTACTGGACCAGCCATTTCGGCGGCCTCTACGTGTTCGTCGACCCTGATATGACGACCGTGATCAGCGATCCGGCGGCTCCCGGTTTCCGCCGTTCGCGACCGTGGCAAGTGAGCTATATCTCGATCAGCGATGCCGACAAGGTGTTCAAATTCCTCGCCACCACCGGGCGCATCGAGCTGCCGCGCGCCTCCTGGGTCGAGACATCGGGTTATCTCGAGCATCGCGCCGAGATGGTGGTGCGCGCGCTGATCCGGGACGCCGACCCGAACCGCAACCTGACCGACGTCGACAAGGTCTGGCTGCAGACCTGGATCCAGAGCCATGCCGACATGATCACCAAAGACGGCAACTTTCCCTTTCTCAACGCCGCCAAGCGCGAGATCGCCCAGCTCGGCCACCTCAAGATCGAGGATGTCTTCCCGCAGCAGCGCTTCCTGGTGATCCGCGCCAAATCAGATCATCCCGACGCCTGGCTGACCAACCGGCTGATCTCGGATTTCGTGCCGTCGGACTTCGTCTCGCGCTACATCTTCAACAAGCAGGGCTTCTACAAGGACTATGACGGCTTCAGCGACGCCTGGCGATCGCATGTTGTGGACGTTCTCAAAACCACATATTTGAAGGACAAGGTGGCGTTTCGCACACGCCTCTACGGTCTGACTGACTAGAACGAAATGAACCGTCACTTCGTTCTAACTTACTGTTTTGGCGCATGATGTTATCCAAAAAGTCTGCAACTTTTTGGCATCGTGCTTTGAGGGGATGACATTGCCATGCTCGATCCGATCGTGAACTTCTTCACCCGGATTTTCCAGTGGATCGGCCGCGGCATTGGGCTTGTGATCGGCGCGATCCTGTGGCCGTTCCTGTGGGCCGGGCGCTGGTACACGCAGCGTGGCTGGATCCTCAAGGCGGCGCTCGGCCTGGCTTTGCTGGTGCTGATCGGCCTCTACGCCAATTTCTTCTACGCCACCCAGTGGTGGAACAATTTCAACCCGAACTACCCCGACACATACACTTTCGAGAAACGTAACGTCTCCGCCGGCGAACAGCTCTCGGCGGGCTCCGGCACCGACACGGCCAAGACCTGCGGCAACTCCGGCATCGCCCAGGTGGCGGCCGACCTGACCGATTTCAACGTCAACCAGAATGCCTGGATCTCGTCGATGATCCTCTACAAGCTCGGCCTGTTCGGCATCGACTGGGACAACACGCCGTGGATGGATAACAAGGCCTCGTTCCAGCGCGGCATCAACCAGGCGGTGCGGCGCACCGCGACCGAACTCGCCGACAATCTCGGCCGTGTGCGCACCACCTCGCAGATCGACAGCGATCTGCAGAATGCCCGCGGCAATCTGCAGTTCGACGAGGAGACCTGGTATTTCGGCCTGAACCCGTTCGGCCCCAAGACGCCGACGCCAAGCTACTATCGCGATGCCGTCCGCATGCTGCGTTCCTTCAACGCTCGCCTTGCCACCTGCCAGGCGACGTTCGACGCCCGCGCCGACAATCTGAAACAATATATCGACCGTATCTCGTCCGACATCGGCTCGACCTCGGCGATCCTCAAGGAACGAGCTGAAAACCACAACAATGGCTGGTTCGATTTCCGCGCCGACGACCGCTTCTGGTTCGCCTATGGCCAGCTCTACGGCTATTACGGCCTGATGAAGGGCGCCCAGGCGGACTTCGACGACGTCATCAAGGAAAAGCATCTGCAGAACCTGTGGGACACGATGGACTCGCAGTTCGTCTCGGCGCTGCGCATCCAGCCCTTCATCATCGCCAATGGCCGCGAGGACGGCTGGATCCTGCCGACGCACCTGACGACAATGGGCTTCTACGTGCTCAGGGTGCGCTCCAACATGGTCGAAATCAGCAACGTGCTGACTCAGTAACGCTGTTCCATTGGGCACCACGCGATGGCGAATTTGCGCCGTCGCCTCTGTCGCATTCCGTGCATTGTGCGGCTGTTTTGAGACGGCGGAACGACGCGTCCTCTGGCTTCTATACGGCGCGGCAACGGAGCCAGGAAGAACCGATGACAGGTCGGCCGGTCCGCAGAGGAATTTTCTCTATAGGAAACTTAGTTGCATACAAGTTGACGCCGCGGCAGCGACAGGGTTAGAACATGCCCGCGCCCGGTTCCAACCTGCTTGCGAGTGACATCAAACCCGTCCCCTCCACCGTCCAATCCAGAGGAAAGCCGTCATGGCCGAAGTGAAGTCCGACATCGAGATCGCGCGCGGCGCCAGGAAAAAGCAGATCCAGGAGATCGGCCAGAAGATCGGCATCCCGACCGAGCATCTGCTGCCCTATGGCCACGACAAGGCCAAGATCTCCGCCGAGTTCATCAAGTCGGTGAAGGGCAACAAGGACGGCAAGCTGATCCTCGTCACCGCCATCAACCCGACGCCGGCCGGCGAAGGCAAGACGACGACCACGGTCGGCCTCGGCGACGGCCTGAACCGCATCGGCAAGAAGGCGATCGTCTGCATCCGCGAGGCCTCGCTCGGCCCGAACTTCGGTGTCAAGGGCGGCGCTGCCGGCGGCGGCTACGCGCAGGTCGTGCCGATGGAGGACATGAACCTTCACTTCACCGGCGACTTCCACGCCATCACCACGGCGCATAATTTGCTTTCGGCGCTGATCGACAACCACATCTACTGGGGTAATGAACTCGGTATCGACAACCGCCGCGTCGTCTGGCGCCGCGTCATGGACATGAACGACCGGGCGCTGCGCGAAATCATCTGCTCGCTCGGCGGCGTCGCCAACGGTTTTCCGCGCGAGGCCGGCTTCGACATCACCGTCGCCTCGGAAGTCATGGCCATCCTGTGCCTGGCCACTGATCTGAAGGACCTGGAAAAGCGCCTCGGCGACATCATCGTCGCCTACCGTCGCGACAAGTCGGCGGTCTATGCCCGCGACCTCAAGGCAGACGGCGCCATGGCCGTGCTGCTGAAGGACGCCATGCAGCCGAACCTGGTGCAGACGCTGGAGAACAACCCGGCCTTCGTGCATGGCGGGCCGTTCGCCAACATCGCGCATGGCTGTAACTCGGTCGTCGCCACCACGACGGCGCTCAAGCTTGCCGACTATGTCGTCACCGAAGCCGGTTTCGGCGCCGATCTCGGTGCGGAAAAGTTCTTCGACATCAAGTGCCGCAAGGCGGGCCTGAAGCCAGCGGCGGCCGTCATCGTCGCCACCGTGCGCGCCATGAAGATGAATGGCGGCGTCAAGAAGGAAGACCTCGGCAAGGAAAACGTCGAAGCTGTGAAGAAGGGCTGCGCCAACCTTGGCCGCCACATCGAGAACATCAGGCAGTTCGGCGTGCCGGCGGTGGTCGCCATCAACCACTTCTATTCCGACACCGACGCCGAGATCCAGGCGATGAAGGACTATGTCACCTCGATGGGCGAAGAGGCAATCCTGTGCAAGCACTGGGCCCATGGCTCGGCCGGCATCGAGGACCTCGCCAACAAGGTGGTGGCGCTGGCCGAATCCGGCGCCTCGCAGTTCGCGCCGCTCTATCCCGATGCCATGCCGCTGTTCGAGAAGATCAACACCATCGTCCAGCGCATCTATCGCGGCTCGGAGGCGATCGCCGACAAGTCGGTGCGCGACCAGCTGCACGCCTGGGAGCAGGCCGGCTACGGCCACCTCCCAGTCTGCATGGCCAAGACCCAGTATTCGTTCTCGACCGACCCGAATTTGCGCGGCGCGCCGACCGGCCACACCGTGCCGGTGCGCGAGGTCAGGCTTTCGGCCGGTGCCGGCTTCGTTGTCGTCATCTGCGGCGAGGTCATGACCATGCCAGGCCTACCCAGGGCGCCGTCCTCGGAGAAGATCTTCCTCAACGAAATGGGTCAGATCGAAGGCCTGTTCTGAGATCTTGCAGTTTCGACAAAAAGGGCGCCGCAGCGATGCGGCGCCCTTTTCTCTTTTAGGACAGTCCTAAGCAGCACTGCGCGACAGCGCCCGCCGGTTGGAGCCGAAGATGGTATCGCGTTCCGGCAGCGCGCCGGTCTTCAGGCACTCGACCCATTCGGCGGTCTTTAGCACCGCGGCGAAGCGCGACTGCAGGATGATCGTGACTACGCGGTGGATCTCCTCGGCCGAGGCGTAGCCGGCGCTGTTGGCGTAAGGCACCGAGCCGGTGGCGTCGGACAGGAACTCGACGGCAAAGCCCATATGCACGGCGTGGATGATGGTCGACAGGTCGCAATTGTGCGTCATGTAGCCGACCACCGTGATCGTATCGATGGCGTTGGCACGCAGCCAGTCCTCGAGATCGGTGCCGGTGAAGGCGCTGGGCAGGTTCTTTTCGACATAGTGGTCGCGCTCGCGCCTGGCGATCTCGGGATGCAGTTCGCCGCCATGGCTGCCCTTGGCGAAGATAGGCGATGTCTCCGGCGCCATCTGCTTGATGACCACCACCTTGATACCGGCCGCTGCGGCCGCATCCATCGCCCGCGCCACATGAACGACGCTGTCACGGAACGGCGGATGCTGGATGGCGAGATTGCCGCCGTCATAGTCGTTCTGCACATCGACGACGATCAGCGCCCGGCGTGGCGTGGTGTTGGCTGGGTCAGACATTGTGTTTTCCTTTCCTGCTTGAATGCGATGGGCCGAAAATAGGCGGACCGCCGGGCCGCTGAAAGTGGCCCGATTGACATCATCCGAAAGAGTTGGGACAATCCACGCTCACTCGCTGGAGGCACCCATGACCGACCCGATCATTGCCGTCCTCGCCTTCGACGGCATCAGCCCATTCCATCTTTCCGTGCCGTGCCTGGTGTTCGGTGAGGACAGGACGGCGCTTGGTCTGCCGCGCTTCGACTTCCGCATCTGCGCGGTCAAGGCCGGCCCGATCCACACCGAAGCCGGACTGACCGTCACGGCACCGCATGGGCTCGAGGGACTTGATAGCGCCGACATCGTCATCATCCCGAGCTGGCATCATCTCGGCGAGCCGCCATCGCCGCTGCTGATGGAGGCGCTGCGCCGTGCGCACCGGCGCGGCGCCTTGATTGTCGGACTGTGCCTGGGAACCTTTGCGATCGCCGCGGCCGGGCTGCTGTCGGGCCGCCGGGCGGCGACGCACTGGGCCTATTCCGAACAATTGCAAACACTCCATCCCGACATCGCCGTCGATGCCTCGGTGCTTTATATCGACAATGGCGATGTCGTGACCTCGGCCGGCGTCGCCGCTGGTCTCGACTGCTGTCTACACATCGTGCGCGCCCGCTATGGCGCGGAAGCCGCGCTGCGGCTCGCCCGCCAGATCGTGCTTTCTCCGCATCGGCAAGGCGGGCAGGCGCAATTCATCGAGCATCCGGTGGCAAGGAGCGCGGATGCCGACCGTTTCGCCCAAGCCCTCGACGCGGTTCGCGCGACGCTCGGCGAGGCGCATAGCCTGGACAGCGTCGCCGATGCCGCCGGCCTGACAAGGCGCACCTTCACCCGCCGCTTCCAGAAATCGATCGGCACCAGTTTCGGCGAATGGCTGACCGGTCAGCGGATAGAACTGGCGCAGCGGCTGCTGGAGGCAACGGAAAAGTCGATGGACATGGTGGCCTTCGAAGCCGGCTTCGGCAGCGCCACCTCGCTGCGCCAGCATTTCGCCGCGCGGCTCAGGACATCGCCGGCGCAATACCGGCGCGAATTTTCCAGGCGGCCCGATCAGGAGGGGAACAAGGCGCCAGAGGTTGAAAACAGCTAATGACACGACCAAGCCAGAAGCCATCGCAAGATTGACTCAACCGCATGCTCGTCAAACTGGGGAGCCATGCTAGAGATCGCTATCGATTGAATGCCGCCTACCGTTGCGAGGCCCCGTTGACTCAACGATTATCGGATTTCGACATTGGCTTGCTGCTGACACTCGACGCCCTGTTGAAGCACCAGAACGTCACCCATGCGGCGTCGAGATTGAACATCACCCAATCCGCCTTGTCGGCCCGTCTGACCCGACTGCGCCAGTTGCTGAACGATCCACTCTTCACCACGGCGGCGTCCGGACGGGGGATGACGCCCACGCCTCACGCTCTGGCGCTTGAGGCCGAACTCACGCGCCTGCTCGAGCGGTTGAGCGATTTTGTGAATACCGCCCATCTGTTCGACCCTGCGACAAGCAAACGTGTCTATCGCATTGCCGCAACGGATAATCCGGCCGCGATCCTGGCTCCGGACCTCATTCCGCGGTTCAAATCCCAGGCTCCCAACGCAAAGGTCGCTTTTACCGTGCCCAACAAGCCGAGGATCGTCGAGCACCTGGAGCAGGGCGACGTCGATCTCTTCATCGGGGCCGCGGAAGACGGCTCGGGTGGTCTGATCGGGCAGAAACTGTTCGAAGAAGAATTCGTCACGGCCCAGCGGCACGGCCATCCACGGGGCAAGGGACCAATAACCTTGGACGAGTTCTGTGCCCTCGACCATCTGCTCATTTCGACGACCGGCGGGCATTTTGCAGGGATGATCGATGACGCGCTTTCGGAGATTGGCCGCGAGCGCAACGTGACGGTCTCCATCCAGAGCTACGCCTTGGCCCCCCTCGTTCTGGCGAACAGCGATCTGATCTGCACCCTGCCCCGGCGTTTCCTGAGGCGCTTCGCTCAGGTCCTTGATCTGTTCGAAGCGCCCCTGGTACTTTCGCCGTTCGCCATGAACCTGTTCTGGCACCCGAGGATGCGCAGCGACCCTGCGCACATGTGGCTGCGCAAACTGGTGATGCGAAGCGCTCGCAGCAGTCATGAAGACTAGTGGCCGGACGCCACGCAACCGTTCCGGCCACCGCATGTCGCGCTATCAGAACTTCTGAAGCAGGTAGTCGCCGACCTTTTCGGCAGCGGGATCGAACAGCGTATCGAGCCGCGAGTTCAGCACGTAGATGTCGTCGCCCAGGATCGCCGCGGCCGTCGGCATAGACATGATGCTGCGCTCCTGCCGGACGATCGCTGCCGATGCCCACCCGTCGGTGGAAACCAGTTCGACGGCGCGATCGACGCCAAGGTTCTGCACGACGACGAGATGCTGCTCATCGATCAGTTGAATGCCGTCGGCACCCGTCAGAGGCTCGGGCAGCTTCACCAGCTCGATCTTGCCTGGGTCGGCGATGCTGACGCGAAACAGCTCACCCGTATTGTATTTGCCGACGAGCAGATAGCCGTCCTTGTGCCAGGCGATGCCGTTCAGGTTGAAGCCATCGCTGTCCTTGAAGCGCGGGTCCTGCGCGAAGATCGTTGCCTTGCCTGCCGTATCGATCCGGTAGACGATCGGAGCAAAGCTGTCGGTCACATAAGCGTTTCCGTCGGCGTCGAGCGCGATATCATTGGCAAAATGCGTGCCTCCGCTGAGACTGCCGAGGTCGTAGTAGGCCCGAGACTGGCCGGTCGTGGCATCATATGTGGCCACCCCCGCAAGCTTGCCCTGGGTCGCCGCATTGGTGCGGTCGCCGACGCCCGGATCGGAGTTCGTCACCCAGAGCGTATTGCGCTTGTCGTCGACGAGCAGGCCCGCCGTGGAAATCAGTTTCGCATCGTGGACGAACACCGTGTACTTCCCGGCTTCGTCGACCTTGGCCACCAGTCCATGACGCACCGAGCCGACCATGAAGGTGTCCTGCTTGGCCGACCACGTAATGCCTTCCGGATAACTCTGGTCGGAGGTGAACGAAATTTTCTGGGCCGTGGTGCCGGCCATCGATGGCGATACAAAACTGAAGGACGTTATGGCGGCGATGCCAGCCATAAGAGAGCGAGAGATCATGATTGGGGTTCCTTTCGATCGGTTGATGTCACCGCTCTAGAACCCCGTGCGCGCCTTGAGAAATCGCCTGTCACGATGGGACCAATCGATCATGTCCATGGGTTCGGCGCTTGCGAAAGTCGAAACCCTTCCCAATGCCTCACCGGCCATGGACGGGCCCGATACCACCAATCCGTGAGATCGATTGGTGCACTGTTGGGCAAACCAGCATGTTCCAACGCTTCAACATCAGCAGGCGGCAAATTGGCCGGACCGGGTGGATGTTCAACGATGGAACAGAAAAACATGCTCAATCTGTATTTTCATGCCACGCCGAATTCGATGAAGGTGGCGGTGCTGCTGGAAGAACTGGAACTGCCCTTCGACCTCTCGCCGGTCGATATCTTCAAGGGCGAGCAGCACGCGCCCGAATTCAGGGCGGTCAATCCCAACGGCAAGGTTCCGGCGATGGTGGACGGGGATGTGACGATCTTCGATTCCCATGCCATCCTCCTCTACCTCGCCGAGAAGCACGGAAAGTTCCTTCCCAGCGAGCTGAAGAACAAGGCCGTCATGCTGTCATGGCTGCAGTTCGTGGCAACAGGCCTGTCGCCGTTTTCCGGCCAGGCGATCCACTTCCTTCACTACGCTCCGGAAGACATCGCCTATGCTAAAAATCGCTACGTGAAGGAAGCCGAGCGACACTATTCGGTTCTGGACCATCGCCTTGCGCAGGCTCGATATCTGGCAGGTGACGAATATACAATCGCGGACATGGCACTTTGGGGTTGGGCCGCCTCGGCCGGATATGTATTCGGCCAGAAAGGCCTTGGCGACTATCCCAATGTCATGCGCTTCATGGACGAAGTGACCAAGCGCCCCGCCGTTCAGCGCGCCTTGGATATAAAGGCGAAACATACCTTCAAGGCCGAACTCGATACCGAAACACGTCGCGCCATGTTCCCTCAAAACGAGACTGTTGCAGCCTGATATGTGCAACCGACAGGTTCTGCCGTCGGTGGAGTATTGGGCGCCCTCTGTTGGCGGGACGAAGTGCAACGCCGGTGTCGGGTGCAGATTAATGCAGCACGACGTCAGGAGGCGCCCGGGCTGTCGCACCGATCCCTAATCCCGCTTGACCGCCCGCGCGGGGTTGCCGACCATCGTGGTGTTGGCGGCCACGTCGCGCGTCACCACCGCGCCGGCACCGACGATCGCGCCGTCACCGATGCCGACGCCGCCGAGGATGACGGCACCACCGCCGATCCAGGCATTGGCGCCGATCTCGACCGGCCTGGCGATCTCCAGTCCGGCTTGCCGCCCACTGGCCTCCTTGTGGTGCTCGGCGCAGTAGATCTGAACATTGGGACCAAGCAGCGTTCCCTTGCCGATGCGCACGCTCGCCGTATCGAGGATGGTGCAGCCGGCATTGAGAAAGACGCCGTCGCCGAGAAAGATGTTGAAACCGTAGGCGCAATGGAACGGCGCCTCGATACGGGCGCCCTCGCCGGCTTTGCCGAGCAGCACCTTCAAGCCCGGTCCGAGGTTGCCGCGCTGACGCGGCGGCAGGCAATTATGCTCGAACACCGCGTCGCGCGCTATCGCCCGCAAAGCCTCCAGTTCGTCGTCGAGGCACGTATACCATTCGCCGGCCGCCATCCTTGCGCGCTCGCTTCCAGCCATGACGATGTCTCCATGTGACGTCACTGCCAAAGCACAATTGCAGTGAACGGGGAAGTGCCAGCGCCCCGGCAGCACCAGCGCAAATCCATTCGGATTTTTCGCAGTCATGCGCTGGTCAAATGCCGGACCTATGCTAGCCTGCTCTTGCCGGACTGTCCTGGCCCGGCGATCGAGGGGGATCGACGATGCTTTACATTCTCGCACTTCTGATCGGTATCATTGCCGGTCTTCGCGCCATGACCGCGCCGGCCGCGGTTGCCTGGGGCGCTTGGCTCGGCTGGCTGTCGGTTGCTGGCACCTGGGCGAGCTTCATGAGCCATTGGGCAGCTGTCGGCATCTTCACCATCCTGGCCATCGTCGAGCTGGTCACCGACCAATTGCCTTCGACGCCAAGCCGCAAGGTACCGCAGCAATTCGGCGCTCGCATCATTTTGGGTGCCTTCGCTGGCGCGGCGATCGGCGCGACAGGCGGGGCCACCATCGGCGGCCTGATTGCCGGCGCCATCGGCGCTGTCATCGGCACGCTGGGCGGCGCCGAAGCACGCGGACGGCTGGCGGCAGCCTTCGGCAAGGATCGGCCCGCCGCCTTCATCGAGGACGCGGTGGCGATCCTCGGCGGCTTGCTGATCGTAGCGGCGGTGGCATGACAACGAAAACCTTCGACGCCATCGTCATCGGCGCCGGACAGGCCGGCCCTCCGCTGGCCGGCCGGCTGAATGCGGCAGGCATGAGCGTGGCGCTGATCGAACGCAAGCTGGTTGGCGGCACTTGCGTCAACACCGGCTGCATGCCGACCAAGACCATGGTCGCCAGCGCCTATGCCGCGCACTTGGCGCGGCGTGCGGCCGACTATGGCGTCACGCTCGGCGGCCCGGTCGGCATCGACTATGCCAGGATCAAGGCGCGCAAGGACAAGGTGACGATCGACGCCCGCACCAATCTGGAGACCTGGATCGCAGGCATGGACAAATGCACGCTCTACCGTGGCCATGCTCGGTTCGAATCCGCCAACACGGTCCGCGTCGGCGACGAGCTTCTGACCGCCGAGAAAATCTTTCTCAACACCGGCGGCCGAGCAACGGTGCCCGACCTGCCCGGCATCCACGACATCGACTATTTGACCAATTCCTCGATGATGGATCTCGGCGTGCTGCCGCGCCATCTCATCGTCGTCGGCGGCAGCTATGTCTCGCTCGAATTCGCGCAAATGTTCCGCCGCTTCGGCTCGGAAGTCACCGTCATCGAGAAGAGCCTCCGCCTGACCGGCCGCGAGGACGAGGACGTCTCGGCCGCCATCCTGTCGATCCTCGAAAACGAAGGCATCACAGTCCATGTCGGTGCCGACGACATCAGCTTCGCCAAACAGGGCGGGGATATTGCCGTGAACTTCTCGGCCGGCAAACCGCCGGCGGTCGGCTCGCATTTGCTGCTGGCCCTGGGGCGGACGCCCAACACCGACGACCTCGGCCTGGAAAAGGCCGGCGTCGAGGTCGACCGGCGCGGCTTCGTGATTGTCGACGACCAGCTGCGCACCAGCGTGCCCGGCATCTGGGCGATGGGCGACTGCAACGGCAAGGGCGCCTTCACCCACACCTCCTACAACGACTACGAGATTGTCGCCGCCAACCTGCTCGACAACGATCCGCGTAAGGTCAGCGATCGCATCGAAGCCTATGCGCTCTACATCGACCCGCCGCTCGGCCGCTGCGGCATGACCGAGGCCTCGGTGAAGAAATCCGGCCGTCGCGCACTCGTCGGCCAGCGGCCGATGACCCGCGTCGGCCGCGCCATCGAAAAGGGCGAGACGCAAGGCTTCATGAAGATCCTGGTCGATGCCGACACCAGGCAGATCCTCGGCTGCTCGGTGCTCGGCCCCGGTGGCGACGAGGCGGTGCATTGCGTGCTCGACCTGATGTACGCCAAGGCGCCCGTCGACACGCTCGCGCGCGCCGTGCACATCCATCCCAATGTCTCGGAATTGCTGCCGACCATTGCCCAGGAGCTGAAGCCGCTGGTTTAAGAGCAGCGGCGACCTATTTCAAAGCCCTTTCTTTTCTGCATTGCTGCAATGCAGCAATGCAGCTTGCGAACGGTGGCGTCCTTCGCGCAGTCTCAATTTTGAACCGATTCAGTCTGGACGCCCCATGCCCTTGCCGATCCTTGCGCTTGCTATTGCGTCCTTCTGCATCGGCACCACCGAATTCGTCATCATGGGCCTGCTGCCGGAGGTCGCCGCCGATCTCGGCGTGTCCATCCCTTCCGCGGGCCTGCTGGTCACCGGCTATGCGTTAGGCGTCGTCTTCGGCGCCCCGATTGTCGCCATGGCCACCGCGCATTTGCCGCGCAAGCCGGTGCTGGTTGGCCTCGCCGTGCTGTTCGTCGTCGGCAATTTGTTTTGCGCCATCTCGCCCAATTACTGGACGCTGATGGCCGCGCGCGTCTTCACCGCCTTCGGCCATGGCGCCTTCTTCGGCATCGGCTCGGTCGTTGCCGCCAGCCTGGTGCCGCGCAACAAGCGCGCCAGCGCCATCGCGCTCATGTTCGCCGGACTGACGCTGGCCAACATCCTTGGCGTTCCGGCTGGCACCGCGCTTGGCGAAGCCCTCGGCTGGCGCGCCACTTTCCTGGCCGTGGTCGGCATCGGCCTGATCTCGGTCGCGGCGATCGCCTGGCTGGTGCCATCCGATGTCACTGAACCGAGCGGCGGCGGCCTGCGTGGCGAATTGCGCGTGCTGGGCAAACTGCAGGTCTGGCTGGCGATGCTGATCGCCGCCCTGGCCTCGGCCAGCCTGTTTGCCGTCTTCACCTACATCAAACCCTATTTGACCGACGTATCCGGCCTGTCCACCTCCGCGGTCACCTGGGTGCTGCTGCTGTTCGGAGCCGGCATGACCATCGGCAACATCATCGGCGGCAGGCTGGCCGACTGGAAACTGATGCCGACGGTGATCGGCACGCTACTCTCGATGGCGCTGCTGCTGGTCGGCTTCATGCAGTTCGGAGCGATAGCAAGCGTTGCCATCGGCATCGTCTTCCTCTGGGGGCTGCTGATCTTCGTCGTCGTGCCACCGCTGCAGATCCGCGTCGTCGAGGCGGCCTCCGAGGGGCCGAACCTGGCCGCCACGCTGAACCAGGGCGCCTTCAATGTCGGTAATGCCAGCGGCGCCTGGATCGGCGGCGTGGCCCTTTCCACCGGTGTCTCCTATGCCAATTTGCCGCTGGTCGGCGCGGCACTTGCCCTGCTGGCGGTCACCGTCGCTGTGCTGTCGCAGGCGCTGGATCGCCCCGCGCCCGTCATCCCTCTCCAGGCTCCCGCGGAGTAGCCGCTTGCGCCCATAGCGCGGCAGTCTGGACCAATCGACATCGGCACCTTCAAATGGGCATGTCTTGTCGCTCTTGATGGAGGACGTCATGCAGAAATCGATCGAGCGCATCGCCGGCGAAAGCGAAGGTGTTTCCTACGAATTCCCGCTGTTCCGCTTCGCGGGCGCGGACAAGGCCGCCCCATCCGCCTATCTGCAGGCAGCGCTCCATGCCGGCGAATTGCCGGGCGTCGTCGCCATCGACGCGCTGATGCCGATGCTCAACAAGGCCGAGGCCGAGGGCCGCATCAAGGGCAACCTCACCATCGTGCCCTGGGCCAACCCGGTCGGCCGGGCGCAATATCATTTCGGCGAGCATCAGGGCCGCTTCCATCTGGGCACCCGCACCAATTTCAACCGCGGCTTTCCGCTGCTCGCCGCGCCCGACACAGCCCTCTTGCACGACACCGCACTTGGCACGGTCGACCAGCGGCTGAAGAGCCGGCTGGTGCAGTTGTCGCTTGGCCATGACATCGTGCTCGACCTGCACTGCGACGACGAGGGCCTCGCCTATCTCTACGTCCACACCAGCCTGTGGCCGGCGATGGCCGATTGCGCCGCCGCCATGGGCGTCGATGCGGTCGTGCTGTGGAGCGAGGACACCGACGGCACCTTCGAGGGCGCCGCGATCATGCCCTACCAGAACGTTCCCGCCGAAGTGGCGAAGCTCGACCGCCGCGTCGCCACCACGGTCGAATATCGCGGCATCCTCGATGTCGACGGCGCCTTGGCCGCCGCCGACGCCGAAGGGCTCTACCGGCTGCTGGTGGGGCGCGGCGTGATCGCCGATAACACCCTGTCCGCGCCCGGTCCCTTCACCGGCACCGTCGCGCCCCTGGAGAACATCGACATGATGCCCGCACCCCGGGCAGGCGCGGTGCTCTACGACGTGAAGCCCGGCGACCGCGTCGCCAAAGGCGCAAGGCTGGCCACCATCGTCCATGCGCCGGGCGAAGCCGATGGCCGCACCGAAGTCTTCGCGCCGCAGGGCGGCGTCATCCTGACCCGCCGCTCGCGCCGCATCATCCGCGCCGGCGAGGATCTGCTGAAGCTGGTCGGCGACAGGAAGAGCGCAGACGCCAGGTCGGGCACGCTGGAAGATTGATCTAGCCAGAAATGGCCTGGCGCGCCTTCGCCTCCAGCCATTCCGCCATCTGCCGGTAAGGAACAGGGCCATGGCTGATGCGGGCGACGCCGAGTTCGGCCAGCCGCTGGCGCGGCGGCACATGCGCCAGCGCGATGATGTTGACCGGCAACGCGGTTGCCTTGCAGAGCGCCTCGATGAGGCCCTCATCGCCAAGGCCCGGCGCGAAAAAACCGTTCGCTCCGGCCTTTTCATAGGCCCGCGCCCGTTCGATCGCCTGATCGAGCAGCGCCTTGTCATGCGTATCCGGCTTCGCCTTGAGAAAGATGTCGGTCCGGGCGTTGAGGAAAGCCGGTATACCCGATTGCCTGACGGCGGCCGCCGCGGCCTCGATGCGTTTCACCTGCACGGCGATGTCATGCAGGCCGGTGCCGCCGACGATCTGATCCTCGAAATTGAAGCCGATGGCCCCGGCCTGCAAGGCAAGCGTCACCGTGCGGGCGACGATGTCCGGGTCGACGCCGTAGCCGCCCTCGAGGTCCATCGTCACCGGCAGGTCGACCGACCCGACGATGCGCCTGATGTTGTCGATCGCCAGCTCCAGCGGGATCTTCTCGCCATCGGCATATCCGAAGGCGGCCGCCACCGGCCAGCTTCCGGTGGCGATGGCCTTGGCTCCTGCTTTCTCGACGATCTTGGCCGAGCCGGGATCCCATGCATTGTAGAGGACGATCGGGTTTCCCTTGACGTGGAGGGAATGGAACGTGCTCGCGCGCTCGATCTGCTCGGTCATTGGTATTTTCTCATGTTCCTGCTGTTGGATGAACAATCTAGCCCGGACTGCCAACTCTGGCGATGTGCCATGAGATGCAGAGGCGGCGGCCACCGGACAGGCTTTTCAAACCAGTTGCGTATCCTCCCTTTCGCAGCTATGGATTTCGCCATGAATATGCGTTCGACCAAGACCATTTGGTGGTGGGCCTGCTGACAGCGGCCTGTTCGAACGCGCGTGCGCGAAAAGAGAGGGTGGCCGCAACGGAAAGTCCGGGCGGCCATTTGTTTTTTCCAAGCCATTCCCGGGTCCGTTGCCCCAAAGAAGCTGATGGAGACGGCAATGACGATGAAGGTTCTGGATAACGGGGCGGAAAGTTTCGTGACCGCGGGTGGCGTGACCATCACTCGCGAGCGCCACGACCGGCCCTATGCGGGCGCGATCGACGCTTACGTCGACGGCCTGAATTCGCGCCGGGGCGCCGTGTTTTCCTCGAACTATGAATATCCCGGCCGCTACACGCGCTGGGACACCGCCATCATCGACCCGCCGCTGGTCATCTCGGCACGTGGCCGCGCCATGCGCATCGAGGCGCTGAACCGCCGCGGCGAGGCGCTGTTGCCGGTCATCGGCAAGGCGCTGGGCGGCCTCGCCGACGTCACAATCGCCGAGACATCGAATAAGCTCATCCGCCTCGACGTCGCCAAACCCGGCCGTGTGTTCACCGAGGAGGAGCGCAGCCGCGTTCCTTCGGTGTTTACTGTCCTGCGCGCCATCACCGCGCTGTTCAAGACCGAGGAAGACGCCAATCTCGGTCTCTATGGCGCCTTCGGCTACGACCTCGCCTTCCAGTTCGACCCGGTCGACTACAAGCTCGAGCGCAAGCAAAGCCAGCGCGACCTGGTGCTGTTCCTGCCCGACGAGATCCTCGTCGTCGACCATTATTCGGCCAAGGCCTGGACCGACCGCTACGACTATGCCGGCGACGGGTTTTCGACGGAAGGGTTGCCGCGCGACGAAATCGCCGAGCCGTTCAAGAGCCCTGACCGCATCCCGCCGCGCGGCGACCATGAACCTGGCGAATACGCCAATCTGGTACGCAAGGCGATGGATTCGTTCAAGCGCGGCGACCTGTTCGAGGTCGTCCCCGGCCAGATGTTCTATGAGCGCTGCGAGACGCAGCCATCGGAGATTTCGCGCAAGCTGAAGTCGATCAACCCCTCGCCCTATTCCTTCTTCATCAATCTGGGCGAAGGCGAGTATCTGATCGGCGCCTCGCCCGAAATGTTCGTGCGCGTCAACGGCCGCCGCGTCGAGACCTGCCCGATCTCGGGCACTATCAAGCGCGGCGACGACGCCATTTCGGACTCCGAGCAGATCCTGAAACTGCTCAACTCCAAGAAGGACGAATCCGAGCTGACCATGTGCTCGGACGTCGATCGCAACGACAAGTCGCGGGTCTGCGAGCCGGGTTCGGTGCGCGTCATCGGCCGCCGCCAGATCGAGATGTATTCGCGCCTGATCCACACCGTCGACCACATCGAAGGCCGGCTGCGCGAAGGCATGGATGCCTTCGACGCCTTCCTGTCTCATGCCTGGGCGGTTACCGTTACCGGCGCTCCGAAACTGTGGGCCATGCGCTTCATCGAACAGAACGAGAAGAGCCCGCGCGCCTGGTACGGCGGCGCGATCGGCATGGTCAACTTCAACGGCGACATGAACACCGGCCTCACCCTGCGCACCATCCGCATCAAGGACGGCATTGCCGAAGTGCGCGCCGGCGCCACATTGCTCTTCGACAGCATTCCTGAGGAAGAAGAAGCCGAAACCGAACTGAAGGCATCCGCCATGCTCTCCGCCATCCGCGACGCCAAGACAGGCAATTCCGCCAGCACCGAGCGCACCACCGCGCGCGTCGGCGACGGCGTCAACATCCTGCTCGTCGACCACGAGGATTCGTTCGTGCACACGCTGGCCAATTATTTCCGCCAGACCGGAGCCAATGTCTCGACCGTGCGCACGCCGGTGCCGGAGGAAGTGTTCGACCGGCTGAAGCCCGACCTCGTCGTGCTGTCGCCCGGCCCCGGCACGCCGAAGGATTTCGATTGCGCCGCGACCATCAGACGAGCGCGCGCCCGCGACCTGCCGATCTTCGGCGTCTGCCTTGGCCTGCAGGCCTTGGCCGAAGCCTATGGCGGCGAGCTCAGGCAGTTGCATGTGCCGATGCACGGCAAGCCGTCGCGCATCCGCGTCTCGAAGCCGGGCATCATCTTCTCCGGCCTGCCCAAGGAGGTCACCGTCGGCCGTTACCACTCGATCTTTGCCGACCCGGTGCGGTTGCCCGATGACTTCATCGTCACGGCCGAGACCGAGGACGGCGTCATCATGGCCTTCGAGCACCGCAAGGAGCCGATCGCCGCGGTGCAGTTCCACCCGGAATCGATCATGACGCTCGGCCACAATGCCGGCATGCGCATCATCGAAAACATCGTCGCCCACCTGCCGCGCAAGGCCAAGGAAAAGGCCGCCTGACGATCATGGCCGAAGCCGAGAACACAATGGCGATCGCGGCCAAGGCGGCCGCGAAGCGCAAGGTCGCCAACCTTGCCTTCTGGTCGATCATCATTGCCGCGATCGTGCTCGGCCTGAAGCTCGTCGCCTGGTACGTCACCGGCTCCGTCGCGCTCTATTCGGACGCGCTGGAATCGATCGTCAACGTCATCGCCTCGGTGGCCGCCTTCTGGGCGATCCAGGTCAGCTACAAGCCGGCCGACCAGGATCACCCCTTCGGCCATCACAAGGCGGAGTATTTCTCGGCGGTGCTTGAGGGCGTGCTGATCGTGCTCGCCGCGCTTTTGATCCTCAACGAGGTCTGGCGGTCCTGGCAGAGTCCCGCGCCACTCGAACAGCCCTGGGAAGGTCTTGCCGTCAACGGCGTCGCCACGGTGATCAATGCTTTCTGGGCCTGGACGCTGATCCGTGCCGGCAGGGCCGAGAAGTCACCGGCGCTGGTCGCCGACGGCAACCACATCATGACCGACGTGGTGACCTCGATCGGCGTCTTCGGCGGCCTCGTCGGAGCGATCCTGACCGGCTGGCAGATCCTCGATCCGGCGCTTGCCGTCCTCGTGGCGCTGAACATCCTGTGGCAGGGCTGGCATGTCATCGGCTCGTCGATGAACGGCCTGATGGACCGCGCCGTCGACACGCAGGAGCACATGCGCATCCGCGACGTCATCTCGGCCAACTGCAAGGGCGCGCTCGAGGTGCATGACCTCAAGACACGCATCGCCGGCCGCGCCACCTTCATCGAGTTCCATCTGGTCGTCGATGCCGACATGTCGGTCGGCGCCAGCCATGTCATCTGCGACCGCATCGAGGACGCCCTGAAGGCCGAGATCCCCTCGGTGCGCGTCACCATCCATGTCGAGCCCGACGACGAGGCCAAGCTGCCGAAGGGCACGACGGCCGTGCCGTTCGCTTGAGGCGGTTCACCAGGTCTCGATTGAAAGATTTTTGATCCGCTCGAATTCCCGGACATTACGGGTCATCAGCGTAAGGTTCCGAGCGCGCGCCTGCCCGCCGATCAACGCATCGTAGGGACCGATTGGAGTTCCCAACGTCGCAAGCGTTGCCCGAATCTCGCCGGCATGTCTCGCGTCTTCCCGGTCAAATTCGAGGACGGGGAACTGCAGAGCTTCGATGCGTGCCAAATTTTCGGGCCTTCGCTGGCTCTTTTCAGCACCATAGTACAATTCGTGTACCACTATCGCCGAGAGGGCAAAATCCTGCGGCGTGCGCTGTTTGAGTAGTGTCAGCAGACCATCATCGCCCTTGATGACCGCAATAACGGCATTGGTGTCGAGCAGGTAGATCACTTGAAGACGTCATCCAAGGCGGGTCTATCCTGGCCGTCCTGACGTTCCAGTGCTGCCTCGGCGAAATCGTTATCAAGTGGTCCGATCACTTGGTCGAGCCACCCCCAATCCTGCGCAACCGGTTCCAGGATAACGGTCTGTCCGTGACGGCGGATCGAAACCTCGTTTGTTTCGAAACGGAATTCCTTGGGCAGGCGTACAGCTTGTGACCTCCCCGACCAGAACACTTTTGCTTTTTCCATCATGCTATCCTCAGATGAGATATAGCAAAGATATATTCCCTCATGGCGATGTAGACAAGTCCGGGCTCATGGCGCGCAGGCCGATTGCGGCATCGGCTGCAGCCGATAGACCTTGTCGTCGGATTTGGTCTTGCCGTCGGCGGCCTTCGAACACAGGTCGACGATCGCGAGAGCGCTGTTGGGATTGGCCAGCATCATCGTGCCGTCGGCGCCGCGCTTGAGGAAAATCTCTTTCCGCGCGATGTCGCAGGAGAAATCGCTCATCTTCGAGCTCGCCGCGCAGCGCCACTGGTCGGCCTCGCCCTGGCAGGAATAGGTCTGCGTCACCTCAGCCGATTTACGCCGTGTGGTGACGGTAACGGCAATGTCGGCACCGTCTGGCCAGTTGGCGGCGTCGCCGCCCGAGGCAAAGGACGCCAGTTCGACCGATCCGCGGAAAACCCGGATCGACTGCGTCAGCTGGTCGGGATGCGAGGCAAGGTGCGATCCGTCATAGTCGCGGCCATAGCAGAACGCCTGGTCCGGCTTCAGCCGCTCGCGCAGCGGCGGACCGAGTGCCGGGTCGATCGGATCGATGCGCGCGAACTCCGCCTTGCAGGTCGCGGCCGGCATCGGGTCGAGGCGGAAATTGTCGTCCTCCGAGCCGAGCGCCTGCCTGTCATACTCAGCCTCGCCAAGTTCGTCTTCCGATCCCGCATCGAGATAAAGATCGGGGGACACACCGGTGACAATCAGGCGGCCTTTCTCGTCGAGCTTCAGCGAGGCCATGGTGCGGTCGCAGTCCATGCCGCAACGGATCGGGCCGGACGTGCCATCCTCGGACTCGTGATTGCACCAGCCGCCGGCCCATTCCGGCGCCTTGGCTCCGCGCACGGTGGTGGCGATGAAGCCGTTATAGGACGAGTCGGAGCTTGCGGCGGGCTGCTCATTGGGACGGCTCACCGGATCATGACCATAGAGGAAGAAGATCCGCCCCACTTTCTGCTTCGGGTGCGCCTTGAGGTGCGCCGCGTCATAGACGCGGCCGAAACAGGCGTCAGTGCCGTCGGGACTGAGTTCGGCGAGCTTGAGCGCATCATCGGCGAAGGCCGAGCCGGCAAGCGTGGCAATCAGCGCCGCACCAAACCCGGCGCCGGCAATTGTCTTCCATTCCCCCACCCCGAACGCCATGTGATCTCTCCTCCGCATCGACAGGACGCAACGTCAATTTATGCTAGTATTGCGGCCGCGGCCACGCAATTCGCGGTGGGCCGCCAAGCCGAGGAGGATGCCATGCGCCGGCGCGAAATGTTCCGCGCGGTTCTTGCCGGAACCGGAACGCTTCTTGGCTTGGGGGCGGTGCAGGCAGCCACCATCAAGCCTGCCAGGCAGAAGGTCGCCTATCATTTGAGCGACGTCGAAAAAGTCAACTTCGTGCTCGGCAACATCAAGAACCACTATGATGGTACCGGCGGCAATGTCGACATCGCGCTGGTCGTGCACGGTCCTGCCTTGGCGGCCTTCAAGTCGAAAGGCATATCGGCAGCGATTTCCGGGCGCTTCGCCGGCCTGGTGCGGCAGGGGCTGGAATCCCATGCCTGCGCCAACACCATGCAAGGCATGGATATTTCGCTCGCCGACCTGCTCGCCGGTTTCCATGCCGCCGACAAGGGCGGCGTCGTCAAACTCACCGAACTGCAAGGCCAGGGCTACGCCTATCTGCGCCCGTGAGGCTTGAACACCGGGGCGGCAAGGGCCTACGAAGGACGGGCCGACATCCCGGAGGAAGAACCGTGCCAGCCACAACCACACTCAGCATACCCGATCTTGCCGGCAAGGCGGTGCTGGTCACCGGTGCGTCGACCGGCATCGGCGCGGCGCTCGCGCTGGCGTATGCAGCGCAGAAGTGCAAGGTGGCGCTGCATTATAACTCGAGCCGCGACGCCGCCGAGAAGCTCGGCTTGACGATCGCCGACAAGGGCGGCGAGGTGTTTCTCGTCCAGGGTGATTTCTCCGTTGCCACCGATGTCGAACGTGTCGTCGAGGACAGCGCGCGGTATTTCGGCCGCCTCGACGGGCTGGTCAACAATGCCGGCGGCATGCTTGGCCGCGTGCCCTATGCCGAACAAACCGAAGCGCATTACGACGCGGTGATGGGTCTCAACGCGCGCTCGGTGCTGACCGCCTCGCGCAAGGCGATCCCATGGCTGAAGAAACAGGGCGGCTTCATCGTCAACACCTCGTCGATCGCCGCGCGCAATGGTGCCGGCGGCGGCGCCGGGCTTTACGGCTCGGCCAAGGCCTTCGTCTCCAATGTGACGCGCGGCATGGCCAAGGAGCTGATCGGCTTCGGCATCCGCGTCAACGCGGTGGCGCCCGGCACCATTCTCACCCCTTTCCACGAGCGCTATTCGACCGACGAGCAGATGAAAGGCATGATCGCCACGATTCCGCAGGGGCGTGCGGGCACGGCGCAGGACTGCGTCGGCGCCTATCTGTTCCTCTCTTCCGATCTTTTGAGCGGCTACATCACCGGCCAGGTGATCGAGGTGAATGGCGGCCAGTTGATGCCTTGAGCGGCTATCTGCATACTGGCGATCTGCATGTTCTTGTCGAAAACCTCAAAGGGAGACAACGGAATGTACGGACTGATCGGCAAGATGCGGGCGGCGCGCGGCCAGCGTGACGCGGTCATCGAACTTCTGCGCGCCAGCACCGGCGCCCTGCCGGGTTGCCTGAGCTACATCATCGCCCGCGACCCCGCGGATGCCGATGCGATCTGGGTGACCGAAGTGTGGATCGACGCCGAAAGCCATAAGACGTCGCTGCAGCTTCCGGAAGTCCAGGCGACGATCGCCAAGGCGCGGCCGTTCATCGCCGGCTTTGAATTCCAGGTCGAAACCCACCCCGTCGGCGGCTTCGGCCTGGCCGACGGCAAGACTGGCTGACCAGGACAGACGGCGCCATGCCAACGGAGCCAACTGCGATGCAGACCGTGAACATTCACAATGCAAAGGCCAATCTTTCACGTCTCGTTGACCAGGCCGCCAAAGGTGAGCCGTTCATCATCGCCAAGGCGGGCAAACCATTGGTCAAAGTCGTGCCGATCGACCAGCCTGCATCGGCGCAGGCACGACGGATCGGTTTTATGGCCGGCCAGCTTTCCGTCCCCGACGATTTCGATCGCATGGGCGACGGAGAGGTCGAGCAACTGTTCGGCACCAACGCGTGAAACTATCACTCGACACCCACTTGCTGTCGCTCGGGCAATCGTGGAAGACGTCCTTTTGCTGAGGACGGACCATGGTCGCTGCAATCGGCACGATTCCTGATCGTGCTGCTGCTGGTCGGCCCGAGCGTCGCACGCCTGGTGGCGAGAAGCGTCAGGCATTAGTCAAAGCCGCCGCCCCAGAAACTCAAAACCGATCGGTCGAATCCGTTAGCGGTGCCGCTCTGCAACAGCCCATGACAGCCTGGGCCGATGCGAGAAAAATACTTGACTCCTATACTCATATTTGAGAACGCGGGAACGCAATCAAGCATGAGACGGTGGAGACGGGTTGATGCGAACAA
This sequence comes from Mesorhizobium sp. M1406, assembly GCF_040317555.1. Classification (NCBI taxonomy): domain Bacteria; kingdom Pseudomonadati; phylum Pseudomonadota; class Alphaproteobacteria; order Hyphomicrobiales; family Phyllobacteriaceae; genus Mesorhizobium; species Mesorhizobium sp. M1406. The sequence continues at coordinate 53,080 of NZ_JAMYKW010000014.1, forward strand.
GGCCGATGACATGGCGCCAGGGGATCTCATTGTTGGGCGGCGCGGCAATGCTCGGCCAGTCCGGCGCCGCGCATGCCCAGGACGGCGAAACGGCCACCATGCTCGGCAAGATCGAGGTCACCGCGCAGAGCAACGAGATCCTGAAGCAGGATGGCTACGTCGCCAAGAAGGACCGCATCGGCACCAAGACCGACACGCCGCTCGCCAGGATTCCGCAGGCCGTTTCTGTGGTGACGCAGAAGCAGATCGAAGACCAGAAGCCGCGCACGCTGAACGAAACGCTCGGCTACACGGCTAGCGCCAATCCCAACAGCTTCGGCTTCGACACCCGCTACGACGCGTTTTTCCTGCGCGGCTTCCAGGCCTTCTATAATGGCATGTTCCGCGACGGGCTGCGCCAGTACAACGGCCCCTCGGCCTGGTTCAGGACCGAGCCCTACGGCATCGAGGGCGTCACCATCCTGAAAGGCCCGGCATCGTCGCTTTACGGTGTCAGCGGCCCGGGCGGCATCGTCAATGTCGTCACCAAGCGCCCCAAGGATGAGCCGTTCCGCGAGATCGAACTGCTTGCCGGCGAGCACAACCGGTTTCAGGCAGCCCTTGACGCTTCCGGACCCGTGAACGAGGATGGCAGCATCCTCTATCGCTTCACCAGCCTCGGCCGCAAAAGCGATACCGAATTGTCCGGCTATCCCGACGACAAGGTTTACCTGGCGCCGGCCATCACCTTCAAGCCGGACGAGGATACGAAGCTCACCATCCTCGGCGAATATTCGAAATCGGTCACCGGCGGCACGGCCGCCTTCTACAATTCTAGCTATGGCGTGCTGTCCAACCTCTATGAGGGCGATCCGGCCTGGAACGATTTTGCCCAGAGCCAGGGCCGCATCGGCTACGAGTTCGAGCATCGTTTCAACGACCTGCTGACGGTGCGCCAGAACCTGCGCTACAACGCCGTCGACAGCGACATCGAATACAGCGGCCACTATCCGGACGGCGCCGACTTGAGGCGCTACTGGGGCCATTACACCGAGACCATGAAGAACTTCGTCGTCGACAACATGGCGCAGTTCGAGTTCGACACGGGACCGGTCAAGCACATCGCCGTCGGCGGCATCGACTATGCCTGGTCGGACTATGATGCCGCCAGCGGCCTGTCCTATATCTCTGTCGATGACATCAAGGCGATGCCGGTTCCCCACTCCGGCGGACAGCAGATGAACCAGCTCGGCGTCTACCTGCACGACCAAATGGAGTGGAACGACTTCATCCTGTTCACCAGCGGCCGCTACGACTGGGTCGACACCACCTCCACAGCGGCCGACGACAGCACGTCGAAGCAGAAGGACAGCGCCTTTTCAGGCCGTCTCGGCCTGTCCTACCAGACCGAATGGGGCATCACGCCCTATGTCAACTATTCGACCTCGTTCTCACCCAACATCGGCTTCGTCTATGACGACGTTGCCAGCCCTGTCGGCCGCGTCGCCCGCCCGACCATCGCGACGCAGAAGGAGATCGGCGTCAAATACGAGATCCCGAACTACAATGCGACCGTCAGCGCCGCGCTGTTCGACATCGACCAGAAGGACGGTGTCGTCTTCGACGCCTCGACCGGCATCAACAAGCAGCGCCAGCTCGACCTGAATTCGCGCGGTATCGAACTGGAAGCCAGTGCCTCGCTCGACAATGGCTTCAGCTTCATCGCTTCCTATACGTATCTTCGCGTCAGGATCGAGCAGGGCGCCGAAGGAACCGATGGCAAGGAGCTATCGGCGACGCCGAACCACATCTTGTCGCTGTGGGGCCATTATCAGTTCGAGAACGGCACGCTGGAAGGGCTGGGGCTCGGCACGGGCGTGCGCTTCGCCGGTTCGAGCTATGGCGACGACACCAACACGTTCAAGAACAGCGCCCGCGCCTTCGTCGACGCCTCGCTCTCCTATGATTTCGGCCACCGCAATCCGAAGCTCGAAGGCGTCAAGCTGCAGGTCAACGCCAAGAACCTGTTCGACAGCCAGAAGACCATCTGCTCCGCCGGCTATTGCTACCGCGACGAAGGCCGCTCGCTGTTCGCCAGCCTGCGCTACCGCTTCTGACGGAGAGCCTAGCCCGCCCTCGGATGATGGCAGGCGACGAAGTGGTTCTTGTCGACGAGCGAAAGTACCGGACGCTCGTGGCGGCAGACCGAAGTCGCCGCCACGCAACGCGTATGGAAACGGCAGCCTGACGGCGGGTCGAGCGGGCTCGGCAGATCACCCTTGAGCATGATCCGCTGGCCTGGCCGGTTGTCGACGTCGGGTACCGGCACCGCCGAGCGAAGCGCTATGGTGTAGTGATGCCGCGGCGCTGAAAAGACAGCGTCGACAGGCCCTGTTTCGACGATCGAACCCATATACATGACCGCCACCCGCGACGAGAACTGCCTGACCACCGAGAGGTCGTGGGCGATGAACACATAGGTCAGGTTGAATTCGTCACGCAGATCGCAAAGCAGGTTGATGATCTGCGCCTGGATGGACACGTCCAGCGCCGACACCGGCTCATCGGCAACGATCAGTCGCGGCCGCAGCGCCAAGGCGCGTGCGATGCCGATCCGCTGGCGCTGTCCGCCCGAGAATTCATGCGGGAAACGCTGGGCATGCTCGGGAAGCAGTTCGACGCGGACCAGCAATTCCTCGACGCGATCCGCCATTTCCGATCGCGAAAGTCTTTCATGCACGCGGAAAGGGTCCGCCAGCAGGTCGCCGACGCGGCGGCGCGGGTTGAGCGAAGCGGCGGGATCCTGAAACACCATCTGCATCTGGCGCCGTATCGGCCGAAGCTGCCGCTGCGAGGCTCTGGTGATATCGAGGCCTTCGAATTCCAGTGACCCGGAGGTGATTTCCGTGAGACGGACGAGGCAGCGCCCCAGTGTCGATTTTCCGCAGCCCGACTCGCCGACGATACCAAGCGTCTCGCCCGGGAAGATGTCGAGCGAGATCTGCTCCACGGCATGGACGATCCGCCGTTGAAAGGGCGGGCGCCCGACCGGATAGTGTTTCGACAGATCGCTGGTCCGCACCAGCGGTTTCGGCCTGGTTTCGCTCATGCCGGCACGGCCCTGCCAGCCAGCGTCCGGCGCAAATCCTGGCGGCCGTCCTGCGGAAGAAAGCAAGCCGACCGATGCCCGCCCGCTCCATCAAGCGCAGGCTGGGCGGCACAGGCTTCATGGCGGAATGTGCACCGCGGCCCGAAAGCGCAGCCCTGCGGCATCTGGCTCAGTTTCGGCGGGCTGCCGGGAATGGCCGTCAGCCGTGCGGGCCGCGGACCGTGCATCGGCGGGATCGACCCGAAAAGTCCCCACGCGTAGGGGTGAAGCGGCTCGCGGAAAAGCTGCCCCTTGCCGCCCTCCTCGACAACGCGCCCGGCATACATCACCAGCACGCGGTCGGCGACTTCGGCGACCACGCCGAGGTCATGGGTGACCAGGATGACGGCGGATCCGAACTCATTGCGCAATCGGCCGATCAGCTCCAGGATCTGCGCCTGCACCGTCACGTCGAGCGCCGTCGTCGGCTCATCGGCGATCAGCAATGCCGGATTGCACGACAGCGCCATGGCGATCACGGCGCGCTGGCGCATGCCGCCTGACAGCTGGTGCGGGTAGCGGTCGACGGCGCTGTCGGGGCTCGGCAATCCAACCGCATCGAGCAAGTCCACCGCCCGCTTGCGCGCGGCGGCGCGCGACACCCGTTCATGCGCGCGGATCTGCTCGATGATCTGGTCGCCGATCGTATGTACCGGCGTCAGCGCCGTCATCGGATCCTGGAAGATCATCCCGATCTGCCGGCCGCGAATAGCGTCGAGGGCCCGGCGCTTGAGCCCCAGCAACTCCTGGCCGAGAAAACGCACCGACCCGGTGACGACGGCGTTGGGACTGCTGATCAAGCCCAGAATGGCGAGCAAGGTCTGGCTCTTGCCCGAACCGCTTTCACCGACGACGCCGAGGATCTCGCGCTGCGCGAGCGAGAACGAGACGCCGCTGACGGCAGGCACCACACCGCCCTCGGTGCGGAACGAGACGCACAGATTCTCGACGACCAGCAGCGGCCTGTCAGTGGGCATCTTGTCAGTGGGCATCTCTAACCCTCGGATCGATGAAGACAAAGACAATGTCGACGATGAAATTGGCCATCACCACGAAGAACGAGGCGTAGATGACCGTCGCCAGGATCATCGGCAGATCGAGCGACTGCAAGGCCCCGTAGGTGAGCTTGCCGACCCCTTGCAGGCCGAACACCACCTCCGTCAGCAAGGCGCCGCCGCCGACCAGGGCGCCAAAATCCAGCCCGAACATGGTGACGAAGGCGACGAGCGAGGTTCTTAAGCCGTGATGCAGCAGCACCCGCCGCTCGCCGATGCCCTTGGCGCGCGCGGTGCGAATGAAATCCTCCTGCATGGTCTCGATGATCGAGGCCCGCAGCACGCGGCCGTAAAGTCCGATATAAAGCGTGGCGAGCGTGAACCAGGGAATGACAAGCGCCTTGAACCAGCCCCAGGGATCCTCGGTGAAGGGGATATAGCCGAGCGGCGGCACCCACGAGAACAGCCAGCTGTCATGCCAGCGGCTCTGCGTGACCAGATTGGCGACCTCGCCCAGCCAGAAGACCGGTATCGACACGCCGATCAGGCTGAGGATCATCAGCGTCCGGTCGAGCCACGTGCCGCGCGTCGCGCCGGCGACAACGCCGACGATCAGCCCGCCGAGAACCCAGAAGACGGCGGCGCCAAGCACCAGCGACAGAGTGATCGGGATCGCCTCGAGCACCGTTGGAACGACCTTCTGGCCGCGATTGACGAAGGAGGTGAGATCGCGGCTGATGAACAGCCGCTTCATCATCAGCGCGTATTGCACAGGCAGCGGCCTGTCGAGGCCGAAATCGTGCCGCACCTGGACCAGCGTCTCCTGCGATGCGTTGCGCCCGGCGATGCGCGCCGACGGATCGGCGCCCGGGGTGGCGAAAAAGATCAGGAAGGCGACGACGCTGATGCCGAACATCACCAGCACCATCTGGCCGAGCCTGGAAATGAGCGCCGTCAGCATCAGACGACCCTGATCGACGACTTCGGGTCGAGCGCATCGCGCACGCCGTCGCCCAATATGTTCAGCGCCAGCACCGTGATGACGATCGCCAGTCCCGGCGCCAGGGCGACGATCGGGCGTGAATAGAGAAGCCCCTGCCCGTCCTGGATGATGGTGCCCCAGCTCGCATCGGGCGGCTGCACGCCGATGGACAGGAAGGAAAGCGAGGATTCCGTCATCATGTTCAGCGCCAGGATGAGCGGCACGAAGACGATGACCCGGGTAATCACATTGGGGAGGATATCATAGAGCAGGATGCGCCAGGGCGACGCGCCAATGCCGATCGCCGCCGTGACGAACTCGGCCTGCATCAACGACAGGACATGACCGCGGATGGGCCTGGCGACGTAAGGCACATAGACGATGCCGATGATGAAGGTCGGCAGCCAGAGACTGCCGGAGCGGATTTCGATCGGGCCGATGGTGATGCTTTGCGTGATCAGGACGATCGACAGCGAAATCGCCAGCAGGAAGATGGGGAACGCCCATAGCACGTCGAGAATGCGCGACAGCAAGGTGTCGACCAGACCGCCGAAAAAGCCGGAGACGACGCCGAGCAATGTCGCCAGGCCAAGGCATATCAGCGCCGCGGCGCCGGCAATCAGCAGCGAATTGCGACCGCCGTAAAGCAGGCGCGCTGCGACGTCACGACCCTGATTGTCGACGCCCAGCATATAGGGTCCGAAATCCCAGGTCGGGCCAAGCGGCGTGAATCCGAGGCCAAGGCCTTCGGTCGAAGGCTCCAGCACCTGCCTGGTCTGGCCGCCTATGACGATCTCGCCATTGAGGTTGGTGGCAAAAGGATCGCTCTGTGCCACATGGCGGGCATAAAGCGGGGCTGCCAGCGAAGCGGCGGTGATCAGCACCAGCACGCCGAACGCCATGATGGCAGCCCGGTCGGCCCTGAGCTTGCGCCACGCTGTCCGCCATGGCCCCTCGGCGCCCCGGCGGCCCCGAACCAGCGCTTGCCCGCCACTCGAATTGTCCATGATGGGTATGAATTTCAGATCGGCGGGAAAAGCAACCGCGGCGGAGGATTGCGCATCGTTCCGCCGCGGATCTGACTTGGCCTGATCACTCAACCCCCGGTCACTCGACCCATGACTGGCTCATGATCCAGTAGAATTGCGGGCTGAAGACGAAATTCTTCAGCCGCGGCGAGATCAGGTCGACGCGCTTCGGCGTGAACAGCACGGCCACCGGCGCTGCGTCGGTGACCGCCTTGTCGACGGCGGTCCACAGTTGCGCGCCCTTGGCAGGATCGGCGATCGTGGCGGTCTGAGCCTCGCCCATCTTCTGGTCGATCGACTTGTCGCAGAAGCCGGAAATGTTGACCGAGGCGTCCGAGCCGGGTGTGAACGAGGCGCAGCTGAACAGCACCTGCAGGAAATCCGATGGCGCGGGATAGTCCTGGAACCACTGCGAGACGGAAATCTGCACCTTGTTGTTGGTGTTCTGGATATAGGTGAACTGGATGTTCTGCGAGATCGGCTTGATCGAGGTCTTGTAGCCCAGCCCGTTCAGCACATCCTGCAGATACACGCCGATCGACTTCGACACTTCGGTGTCCTCGGTGATGATCGTCACCTCCTGTCCAGCCGTGCCGGAGGCGGCGACCAGCGCTTTGGCTTTCTCCAGGTCAGGCGCCGACCACTTTTCGCCGGGCTTGGCCGTGAACGGGCAATAAGGAGCGTAGGACGGGAAATCCGGCGGCAGTATCTGGCAGGAAGGCTGCGCCAGATTGCTGCCGCCGAACAGCTTGACGATGGCCGACCGGTCGATGGCGTAGTTGACCGCCTGCCGCACGCGGATGTCGTTGAACGGCGCGAGATTGGTATTCATCGGCGCATACCACATCGCTGTCAGCGGATGCACGGACACCTGCTTGGCGTATTTCGTGCCCAATTCCGCCAGCCGGTCTGCCGGCGGCGGATCGAACATCCAGTCGGCCTGGCCATTCTCCACGGCGGTGACCGCCGCCTCGTCGGTGAGACCGAAGCCATAGTCTATCTCGTCGGGATAGCCGGCCGGCTGCGCCTCCTTGCTCCATTCCTTGAAATGCGGGTTGCGCACCATCTTGAGCAGGCTGTTGGGATCGTAGGTGGCGATCATGTAGGGCCCGGTGCCGGGAATGGGCGCGGTCCCCGAATCCTTGAGAGGCGCCTCGGCGGGCAGGATCGCGGCGTGCGGGATCGAGATCTTCTGCAGGAAGTCCGGATCGGGCGCCACCAGATTGAAGGTGACGGTGCTTGCCGCCTCATCGGCGACGACGCCGCCGTCGAGCGTGCAGATCGCCGGCGTTTTGAGACATGTGTCGGCGCCGACGATGCCATTGTAGAGCGTACCCGTCGTGGGACCGCTGATCTTGAACATGCGCTGGAACGACGCCACGACATCGGCCGTCGTCAGGTCCGATCCGTCGGCGAACTTGATGCCCTTGCGCAGCTTGAAGACGTATTTCTTGCCGCCGTCTTCCGGCTTGGGCAAGCTCTCGGCCAGGTCCGCCACCACCTCGAAACCGGTCTTGTCGCCGGTCTTGCGGAAGGTCACCAGCCCATCATAGAGGACGTAGTTGATCTGGAAATATTGCAGTGTGTAGTTGATTTGCGGATCGATCGTGCCGGCAGCGGCGTTGGCGAGAAGCTTCAGCGTCCCGCCAGCCTTGCCTTCTTGCGCGGCCGCACCTGTCACGGGCGCCATCAGCATCAGGCCAGCCAGGCCGACACCGGCCATCATTGCGCTAAAAACATTCCGGGACCGCATCGTCTTGCTCCTCTGGGGAAGTGGGTGATTGCAAGCCACGATGTGCGCCAGGTGGCACACGCCGGACCGCGATCCATTGTACACAGCGTATGGCGCACGAAACCCGCCGGGATAGCTGTGAATTAAGATAGTTTTGTCCCTCCGGACGCGTCGCGGACAACAAGCCGTGATCGCGCTGTGCTCATTTGTTGAGCATTTTACGAACATGCCTGTTTGACAAACATTGGCTGGCGAGTAAGCTTTTGCTCATGCAAGGCGTGTCCGGCGATTTCGAGAGCGAATTTCACACAGGCATGGGAATCGACGCCGCGATGGCGGCGGCGATGCGCGTGCTTGCGCCCGCAGGTTTTACCTCGCTGATTTACGACTATACGCCGGTCCCGGTCAGTCATGAAGGCGAGTTGATCACGCCTTCGCTGATGGCCCTCGCCAACGTGCCGTCCGACATGCAGGACCTGTGGTGCAAGGGTGGTTACTATCAGCTCGATCCGGTGCAGGAGGCGGCACTCGCGGTGTCACGACCATTTCTGTGGTCGCATAAGGGGTCGCAGAGCCCGGTCATGAGACGCATCCTGCAGCGCAAGCATGACCCGGTGATAGGCTACCTGCTGGACACCAAGATGACATGCGGCGTGACGGTGCCGATCCGCTTCGACGGCGGCGATCTCGCCACCTTCACCGCCATCCGCCTCGATCCGGAGCCGAATTTCGAAGCCGAGGCACAAGGGATGCTGCCCGGCATTGGCGACCTCGGTCACCTGTTCCACGATTGCGTCTATGCCGGTTTCGATCAGCGCACCCGGACAAGCCAGTATTTCCACCTGACGTCACGGGAACGCCAGTGTCTGAGCCTCGCCGCTTGCGGATTGACCGCCAAGCAGATCGCCCATGAAATCTGCCGCAGCGTGCCGACCGCGACGCTGCATCTCAACGCCGCCAGCCGCAAACTCGGCGCCCGCAACCGCTTCCACGCCATCGCTTTGGCGGCCCACTACCGGTTGCTCGGGCCTATCAGCCAGGGCCAGGACCTGTCCCGCCGGCACCATCAAAACTAACGTTATTGCTAGCTGGTCGCTTGCCGGTCCGCCTCTGTACCCTTTGCCGCGAACACCGTCGGAGACCGTTGATGAGCGGCCGACGCCGAGCCAGCCAGGCGGAGGGACACGATGGACGACCTTGCAATATCGGAAGGGTTCAGCGCCTACGGGCCATACAGGACCTGGTACCGCGTGACGGGAGACCTGGGGTCGGGCAGGCTGCCGCTGGTCGTTGCCCATGGTGGACCCGGCTGCACCCACGACTATGTCGACAGCTTCAAGGACATTGCCGGCTTCGGCCGCGCGGTGGTCCACTACGACCAGATCGGCAACGGACGATCCACCCATCTGCCGCACAAGGGCGGCGACTTCTGGACGGTCGAATTCTTCCTTGGCGAACTGGATGCGCTGCTCGCCCATCTCGGCATCCAGCAGCGTTACGCCCTGCTCGGGCAATCCTGGGGCGGCATGCTCGGCGCCGAGCATGCGGTGCGCCGGCCAGCGGGCCTCAAGGCACTGGTGCTCGCCAACTCGCTCGCCTCGATGAGGCTGTGGGTCGAAGGCGCGGGGCAACTGCGCGCGCAGCTGCCGGCAGCAGTGAGACAGGCGCTCGATCGCCACGAAGCGGACGGGACGACGGACCATCCCGATTACCTCGCGGCGACGCGGGCGTTCTACGACCGGCACGTCTGCCGCGTCGTGCCTTGGCCGGTCGAGGTGGCGCGCACCTTTGCCGCCATCGACGCCGATCCCACCGTCTATCACACGATGAACGGCCCCAATGAATTCCACGTTGTTGGCACCATGCGCGACTGGTCGATCATCGACCGCCTGCCGCTGATCGAAGCGCCGACACTGGCCTTTCGCGGCCTTTTCGATGAAGCCACGGCCGCCTGTGTCCAGCCCTTCCTCGACCATATTCCCACGGTCGAAGGCCATGTCTTCCCACTCTCGAGCCACATGCCGCATGTCGAGGAAAGGCAGGATTGCATCGCGGTCACCGAGGCGTTTCTGGCCCGCCATGACTGACCGCCGCTTCGCGCGGTAGCGAACGTCGACAGGAGATCGACGGTTACTCGCCGTCGCCCTCGCTGTGCGCGTCCCGGCGCCAGTAGGCCGTGACCAGGTGTTGGTCGCGCGACAGGTTCCATTGCTTACGCACGATCTTGCGGATCTCCCGGAAATCGCCGAATTCGCATCCGGCCCAGACATAAAGGCCGTCGGCAAGCGCGATGTGACTGCGCTCCCGCAAGGCGGCCGGCAACAGGCCGGCGGTGCCGGTTTCACGGCCATGCCGGTAAAGCCAGGTGATGTCGATATTTTCCCCTTGCGCCAGCGCGATCCGGTCATCCGGGCCATCGACCTCGATGAGTACCTCGGCGCGGGTTGACGGCGGCAGATGCTCGAGGATCCTGGCCATGGCGGGCAATGCGGTGTCGTCGCCGAGCAGAAGCAGGGTCTGCGCCACCGGGGTGTCGCCGCCGCCGGGTCCGATCATGCCGATGACGTCTCCCGCCCGTGCGTTTTGCGCGAAGGTGGCGGCGGGCGTGTCCTGGCCAGGGTGCAGGACGAAATCGACATCGAGCCAGCCGTTTGCGGCATCCACCGCCCGGATCGTGTAGACCCGCACGGTAAGGACATCGTCGCCCGAGGGCCAGACAAGCAGCCCGTCGGCACCCATCGACGGCCAGACCGGCCGTCGCCCATGCGGCGGCAGCAGCAACCGCATGTGCAGGCCGCCATGAGTAAACCGGCCGAGATCCTTGCCGGCGAAGCGCAGGCGCTGCATATGCGCCGAGATCCGCGTCGACGCCATCACCATGATCTCGCGGAAGAAGACCGGCGTGCCGGCGTCAACGCCGTCGCCTTGCCAGCGCAGCCCGCTGGCCGTGCCAAGATGTTCGGCGACATGGCCGGCGACCGTCATCTTCATGTAGGACAGGCAGGTTTCGTCTGTCGCCGCGACACGGATCAGCATGCCGTCATCCTCGAGCATGGCGATCAGCGACCCATAATGCAGGCGAAGCTCCCATTGGTCGGCGACGCCGGTGTCGATCTCGAATTCGCCGTGTTCGGCACGCAGCCTGTCCATCGCCGACCTGATCGCCTCGTCGCGGATACGGGTTTGCGCGCTCAGTTGGTCCATCACTCAAGTCCTTCGAAACGGTTCGGGACAAGACGCCACGCGGCGCCATCGCCGCCACCGCCATGCCACAGCCGCTCCGGTGTTTCCACAGAAACATGATTAGAATAGTCATATTTTTCTGGACGACGCTCTACGAGCCGCTTGTCGCCGCCGCAAGCCGTTCAGGAAGGAAATCGACGAACACGCGCACCTTCAGCGACAAATGGCGATGGAGGGCCACAGCATCCTGAACTGGACACGGCCAAGTCGGATGTGCTCATTCCTCTGCGCAACAAGGTGTGTCGAGATTCAGGCCGGACCGTCGTTCGCAGGCCGGCTGAATATCAACGCACCTCAATCCAGCCTGTGCATCAGGTCTTCATCCAGCCAGCGGCCGAAGAAATAGACCAGTTGCTTGTGCCACCACGGCCAGTCATGGCTGACATCGCCGCCCCAATAATCGACCCAGGCGGGAATGGATTTGTCGCGCAGGATCTGTTCCAGCTTGCGTGTTTCGACCAGCATCCGCTCTTCCCAGGCGCCCTGCCCGCAGCAGAAGATCAGCCGCAACGCCTTCAGGCGGGCAAGCAGCTTGGGGTCGACGATGCCGGGCAGATAGTCGAGCGGCGAATTGTAGAAGATGTCGCCTTCCAACGCCTTGCCGAAGAAGTCGCGGGCCGAATAGACGCCCGAGAGCGCAATGACGCCGCTGGCCAGTTCGGGAAAGCGGAAGACGAAGTTCGACGAGTGGTAGGCACCCATCGAACAGCCCGAAAACAGCGGCTTCAGCTTGCGTCCGCCATTGGCTTGCTCGGCTGCCGACAGGAATTCCGGCAGCGCCTCCTCGCGCACATAGCGGAAATAGGCCTCGTGGCGGGCGATGCGGTGCGCGGCGTCTGCATGCTTGTCGAAGAAGGATTCCGAATCGACGCCATCGACCGTGAACAGCTGGATGCGGCCGGTGTCGATGAACTCGGCCAGTGCAGCCACCCCGCCGGAATCCTCGAACTGGTAGAACCGTCCCTGCGAGGTCGGGAACACCACCACCGGCCGGCCGGCGTGGCCGTAGCGCTTGTATTCCATGTCGCGGCCGAGCTTGCCCGAGGAACTCTTGTGATAGGAGATGTCCATCGCCTCACACCTTTTCCGCGTGGATATAGGCGACCGCCTCGCGCAGCGCTGCTTCGTCCTTCGAGCGCATCTGGTAGGCGTAATTTCCCATGGCGCGGCTGAAAACCTCTTCAATGGCCTGATGATGGACGATCTTGTCGCCATGGGCGGCTAACACGTCCTCATGGCTGTGCAAATAGTGGAGGCGTTGCTTGCGGCTGGCGTAGGCTGTGAAATACTTGCCCTCATAGGGACCGCCGGCGGCATCCCTGACCACCATATCGGCCCATGCCGCATAGACGTCGATGTCGAAGGTGTAGTTGATGGCATCGGTCATCCAGGCGCCGGGCGGGCGCATGTTGACCTCCAGCGCGATGACCCGGTCGTCCGTGGTCTCGAACAACTCGATGTGGAAGAAGCGCTCGCGCACGTCGAACGCTTTTAGGATCTTGCGGCCGGCCTCCTCGACCGCCGGGCTGATCCTGGGAAAGCAAAGGTAGCTCATGTGGCGATCCTTGTTGACCACCTCCATGACGCTCTGGTCGTAACGATGGCTCGCCGCCAGCACCACCTCACCGTCGCGATTGATCAGCCCGTCGAAGGTCACCACCAGCCCCTCGATGAACTGCTCCATGACGAACGTCACGTCCTCGGGCTTGTCCCTGAAGAACCGGTCGAGCTCCTTGGCGTTGGAGATCTTGAAGGTGTTCGAGGCGCCCGAGCCGCTGTCTGGCTTGACCACCACCGGATAGCCGACGCGGCGGATGAAGGTCATGGCCCCAGCGCGGTCGGAGCATTTGCGCTGCGCGATGGTGTCGACACCGCTCTTGCGGAAGAAGGCGCGCATGCGGCTCTTGCGCTTCAAATTCTTCACGAAATCGAGCTTGGTGCCATAGATGTTGAAGTCGGTGCGGATGTTGGCTTCGAGTTCCAGCCAGTGTTCGTTGAGCGATTCGAAACGATCGATCCGGCCCCATTTGTGGATGAGATACCCCATCGCCCGGAACACCGGATCGTAGTCCTCCATGTCGGCGACACGGTAATATTCCGAAAGCGCCGCCTTCAGCTTGGCGTCGAGCGCGTCATAGGGTGCGTCGCCGATGCCGAGCACCCTGGCTCCGGCCTTCTTCAAACGGTCGCAGAAATCCACGCCATTGGCGGGAAAATGCGGCGAGAAGAACACGAAATTCATGGACGACTCCCTCCCGGCGACAGGACATCGCAACCCCGTCGACGCCCAAGTCTGGCGCATTTGCCGCGCCTGGGGAAGAGCACGTGCGGTAGGGATAATATCCAGCAGATCCGGCCAGCAATGCCAGGGCAACGAACTCGGGTTAACGGGTTCCTTCGCCGGCGCGTTGGCTGACGGAGCATCAAACGAAAAACCCGCCTGTGCGGCGGGTCACTGGCGCAAATCAGCACCATGGACGAATATGTACCATAGCTGAGGTCATGGAATCAAGAAAAAATTCCTATCGTGAAAAGCTGCCGGCACCGCCGAACTGGCTGTCGTAAGGTCTTTTATCAACCTGAGTTCGGAGCCCTACCCGCCATGGGCCCCACTTGCCTCCCACAAGCCGCTCCTATATGAGATCAGCCATGAGCACGCGCGCCACCAACGCTTCCCGTCCGACCGGTTTTTCCGGCGAGACCGTGCGCGCGCTGACTTCGACCCTGCTTCTTCTCGGCCTTATCGGCGATCGCCGGGTTCGCTGAAGGAGCGCCCGGCGGTCGAACCGCCGCGCAAGCGCATGCTCCTTGGCAATCACATCAAGCGAACGAAATTCTGGTAAAGGCGCCGCTCGCCATCAATCCACCCGAGGGTGGATCCATGAGCCGCCGGGAGAAAAGACGATGAACGCACGAGAAGAGATCCGCTCCGATGCCGAGATAGCTGGCAAGGGTGTGGAAAGAAGCATCCAGAACAGGGGCATGCCTGACGCGGCCCGCAAATATCAGCCCTATCCGACCGTCGGCCTCACTGACCGCACCTGGCCCTCGAAGGTCATCGACAAGGCGCCGATCTGGTGCTCGGTCGACCTGCGCGACGGCAACCAGGCGCTGATCGACCCGATGGGCCACGAGCGCAAGGCGCGCATGTTCGGCCTGCTGCTCGACATGGGCTTCAAGGAGATCGAGATCGGTTTCCCCTCGGCCTCGCAGACCGATTTCGACTTCGCCCGCTGGTGCATCGAGCAGAGCAACGTGCCCGCCGACGTCTCGCTGCAGGTGCTGGTGCAGTGCCGGCCCGAACTGATCACCCGCACCTTCGAGGCGCTCAAAGGCGCCACCAACCCGATCGTGCATTTCTACAATTCCACCAGCGAATTGCAGCGCCGCGTCGTCTTCGAAAAGGACGTCGGCGGCATCAAGCGCATCGCCACCGATGCGGCCAAGATGATCACCGACATGGCGGCCAAGGCCGGCGGCGGCTTTCGCTTCGAATATTCGCCGGAGAGTTTTACCGGCACCGAGCTCGAAGTGGCGCTGGAGATCTGCAACGCCGTCACCGAGATCGTCAGGCCGACGCCGGACAACAAGCTGATCGTCAACCTGCCGTCGACGGTCGAGATGTCGACACCCAACATCTATGCCGACCGCATCGAATGGATGTGCCGCAACCTCGACAACAGGGAGAACCTGCTGGTCTCGCTGCATCCGCACAATGACCGCGGCACCGGCATCGCCACCACCGAACTCGGCCTGATGGCCGGCGCCGACCGCGTCGAGGGCACGCTGTTCGGCAATGGCGAGCGCACCGGCAATGTCGACATCGTCACGCTGGCGCTCAACATGTACACGCAAGGTGTCGATCCCGGGATCGACTGCTCCGACATCAACCGCATGAAGGACGTCTACGAGTATTCGAACCAGTTGAAGATCCCCGAGCGCCACCCCTATGTCGGCGAACTCGTCTACACCGCCTTTTCCGGCTCGCATCAGGATGCCATCAACAAGGGCATGAAGGCGCTGAAGAAGGCCAACACGAGCCTGTGGGAAGTGCCGTATCTGCCGATCGATCCGGCTGATGTCGGGCGCAGCTACGAAGCCATCATCCGCATCAACTCGCAGTCCGGCAAGGGCGGCATCGCCTATGTGCTGCAGGCCGATTACGGCCTCAACCTGCCGCGCAATCTGCAGATCGAATTCAGCCAGGAAATCCAGGCGATCACCGATGCCGAGGGCAAGGAAGTGCCGGTAAGGCGCATCTACGAGCGCTTTCTCGATACCTATGTCGATCAGCCTGCCGCGCGGCTGAAATTCCTCGATCACCACACCTATCCCAGCACCGAAATCAAGGGCCGGCGCGTTGTCGAGGCTGTCATCCTCGACAATGGCAAGGAAGTGACGATATCGGGCACGGGCACCGGTCCGATCGACGGCTTCGTCGATGCGCTGTCGCGCCATCTCGGCGTCGAGATGTCGGTGCTCGACTATTCCGAGCACTCGTTGCAGCGCGGCTCGAACGCGTCGGCCATTTCCTATGTCGAGATGGAATATCCTGACGGCAAGCTGTTCGGCGCCGGCATCAACACCAACATCGTCGCCGCCTCGCTGGAAGCGGTGATGTCCGCCGCCAACCGGATCGTTGGCAAAAAAGCCGGCTGACGCACGACCAGAGCGAAGATCGGGACCGCCGCAACCTGGTGATCGGTTCCGATCTTTCGGGACATTAACCACCGAAGAATTATCCGGTGGGGTACGTGATCGCATAATGGGTGTATACTTGTGTGGCGGTGCGGGACCTATATGATCGCGCCTCAACCTGTGCCGACTTCGAGAGGATCGACACTTGCAGCATGCCACGCCTGCCGCCCCCGCAGTGCGCGAGACACTGGAGCGACTGCTTGCCAGCCAAACGTTCGGACGATCCGAACGCGCGCGCAAGCTGCTCCGTTATCTTGTCGAACGTGAACAAGCCGGAGAAGCCGACAGGCTCAAGGGCTTCTCCATCGCCATGGATGTTTTCGGCAAGGACGGCGATTTCGATCCGTCCACCGATGCCGTCGTGCGGGTGCAGGCAGGCAGGCTGCGCGAGCTTCTGCAGCACTATTTTGCCAATGAGGGCGTTGCCGAGCCTGTCCGCATCGCCATTCCGCGCGGCGGCTATGTTCCTGCCTATGAATTGAACGCCATAAGGCTGCCGGATCTCAAGCTGGATAGCGCTGCATCCGCCGATCGACCCAACGACGCCAGTGTGCCGGATGCGGCGCTGCTGACTTCCGCGACGCCCTCGCCCACGCCCTCGGTGGTGCGCCATCTCCGTTTCTTCTGGATGGCGATCGCCCTGGTCATCGCCATGCTGGGTGTACTGATCCTTCGTCAGGGCGGCAGTGCCTTGCTGACGGGCGGCGACATGTCGACAACGCTCGAGACCGTCCGCGCGACCGGAAGCATCGCGTCATCGGCAATGGCTGACGACCTGCCGCAAGTCTATATCGGCCTCAAGGCCGAAGGCACGTACGCCAGCCGTGTCGCCGCGTCGCTGCGCGCCGGCTTGAGCGGCTTCGATACGATCGACTTCATCGGCCGCGACACCGTGGCCGATCCGGCCGAAGATGCCACAAGCTTCATATTCGACATCCTGCCCGGACCGGACACGGGCGATATCACGATCGAACTGCAAAGCATGGCGTCCGGACGGGTGCTTCTTTCGCGCAATTTGACCCCTGCCGACAGCGCTCCTGCCGCGATCGAAGACCGTATCGCCGACATGCTGAGTTCAGCGCTTCCCGCCTCGGGCACGATCTACAACTATATCGAGCAGGCCGGTGCGCCAAATGGTCTGACGCAATGCCTGCTGCTCAACGACAAATATTATCTCGACCAGAACGCCAGGACCCATGAGGCTGCCTATCGGTGCCTCGAGAAGCTGGCCAATGGCGGCACGAAATCCTCGCTGGTCTATTCGGAACTTGCCTCCCTGCATCTGGAAGCGGTCTCCGATCATTATGTCTATCCGCCCAATGCGACGATCGAGAAGGCGGTGGAGTTTGCCCATCGCGGCGTGCAGATGGGGCCGACCAGCCCTTATGCGCATCGCTCCTACGGCTACGTCAGTTCGCGCCTCGGCAATACGGACGAAGCGATCCGCTGGATGCGCAAGGCCTATGAACTCAATCCCTACGACCTCGGCATGGCCGCTGCTTACGGCTATGGGCTGATCTTCGCCGGCCGATACGCGGAGGGAACGCCGATCCTTGACCATGCAGCGGAGACCTTCAGCGGGCACTCGACATGGTGGGATTACGGGGTGTTCGTCGGTGAGTTCATGCTCGGCGACATGAACAAGGCAGTCGCAGCCAGCATGGCGTTGAGAACGACGGCAACGAAATCGCACTATCTGGCGGCGCGGCTGATCGGCGCCAAGGCCGCCGGACAGGACCATCTGGTGAGCACGCTGCTGAAACAACTGACCACCGAGTTCCCTAAATTTGCCGCCGATCCACGTGCGACCTTCGTCGAGCGGAAATATCCAGCCGACCTGACCGACCGGCTGGTCCAGGCGCTGCGCGCGGCCGGGCTCGGCAACCCAAGCTGACACCAATCGACATCCGCGGATTGGGCGCCACGTTCCGGTGGATTTGATCGCCACTACCGGCTGGTCGCCGAGTTCTGTCCGCGACCGTACAAATCGCGAAAATTTTACTGGCCATCACGCTAGACTCGGAGCAATTCAGCACAATTAGTGTCGCGCATCCCGCAATAACAAAAATCAGTTTTCATGACCGCATCGCTTTTTGCCGCCGAACAAGGTGTTGGCTCGAAGGCCATCGTCCTGCTGCATGGTTTCGGCGGTTGCCACGATGTCTGGCGCGAGGTGATTTCCTCCCTGGCGCCTGCAACGCACACGCTGGCCTATGATCTGCCGGGGCATGGGCTGTCGCTCGATTTTCCCGCCGCTGGTCCGGCCAAGGTGGCGGCAAGGGCCGTGCTCGCCGATCTCTCGGAGCGTCGCCTGAGGCGCGTTCATCTCGTGGGCCACTCGATGGGCGGTGCGGTGGCAATGCTGATGGCGTTGGCCGAGCCCGGAAAAGTCGCTTCGCTGACGCTTCTGGCGCCGGGGGGCATTGGCCAGGAGATCAACGGACCCCTGTTGCGCCGCTATGCCGGTGCAGCGGATCGGTCCGAGATACGGTTCTGCCTCGCCGCCATGTCGGGACCATCAGCCCGGCCGCTCGATCACACCGTGGACATCCTCTGGGAAATGCGCGGGCGGCCCGGCCAGCTGGAAAAACTCGTCGAGATCGCAGCCGCCATGACCAAGGACGACCGGCAAGGCGTCATCCCGCATGATCGCCTCGATGGGCTGAACATACCCGTGATGGTGGCGTGGGGAACCGACGACGCGGTGCTGCCCTTTACCCAGGCGCATGATCTGCCAGCGCATTTTCATGTGCACCATGTGCTGGAGGCCGGCCACATGCTGGCCGAGGAAGCACCCGGCCTCGTCGCCGAGATCATTCGCCGCAACACCAACCGCCGCGCCAGGCCGCATCGCCAGAAATTCGCGGCGGCGGCCAACTGACCTTTTTTCGCGCACAACAACCTTCGTGCGCGCCTCGATCCCGTCCATCTCTCCAGTGCATTTTGCCGGCGGCTGTGTTAACGCCATGTTAACCAAACCCGCGAGGCAAACGCCGATGAAGGAAGCAGGCGAGAAGACCATCGACCAGTCGAACAAGCTGTCCGATGCCATCCGTGATGTGAAGAATGCCTTCGCCGACCGCGATGACGTCGTCGTCGATATGCGCGAGGCGCATCGCATGCGCCTCGATCTGCTCGCCGCCGATCTGGCGCCGGTTTTTGCCGATGTTCCGGCCGACATGGACAATTTCGACTTTGTCGTCTCGTCCGGCTTGCAGCCGCGCCTGTGGATCGACGCCGTCAGCCATGTCGCCATGGGACGCGACCGCCGCACCTATCGCTTCCTCAAGGACACCCGCATCGGCCGGGTGGTGCTTGCCGAATCCACCGAAATGAAGTCGGTTGCCGATTCCGTGACGCGCTATGTCGCCGAGCGCATCGTCGAGCGTCAGAGGATGATGGAAGGCGGGGTCGAGCCGGCTGTCGCCGGCATGAAACGCGCCGATGTAGCGGAAGCCGAACCGCCGCTGCGCCCAGTGACGAGCAGCAACGGCTGGTCGGCCTTTCTGTCCGGGCTTGGCCTGATCGCCGCCGGTGCCCTGGTCGGACTGGTTGTGTCGGTCGTCTTGTTCTGGGACCGTATCGCCGCCATGATTATCAGCTTGCGGCCATAACGGCTCCGGGCTCCGTGCCAAGCTCCAGCGTCTGCAGGTCGGATGGCGGTATGGACGGCCCGGTCAGGCCGCGCCGCGTCAGCCGTATCCGCCAATTGCCCTTTTCGCCGTCGATGTCGAACAGATTGTACTGCGCCGCCGGGTGCTTGCCGCCCGGTGCCTGGCCCGCGGCGGCAACGCCGACCGCCGGGATCCTGACGCCTCTACCGCCGATGAAGAACAGCGACGGCAGATGCGAATGGCCATGCAGGACAAGTTCGGCACCATGACGCCGAATGATCTTGTGAAAGCGGGCGATACCGAACAGCCGCTTGTGCTGCGGTACCGCGCCGCGCACCGGCGGATGGTGGATCATGATCGCCCGAAACAGCCCTTGTTTGGCCGTTGCGTCGAGCAGCTTGCCGAGCCGGGCCGCCTGGCCTTCCATGAAGAAACCGTTGGCCATGAAGGGTGCCGTGGCGCGTGCCGTCGAGACGCCGATCAGGGCGACTTCGCCGCGCACTCGCAGATAGGGGAACGCGTTGCGGTCGACCGGCGTGTTGACGCCGTCGCCGCTCATCCACGCCGCCCAGGATCGGCAGACCTTGTCGAAGGCCCCGGGCACATAGGCATCGTGGTTGCCCGGAACGACCGAAACATCATGCGGCGGTCCCAGCGTCTCCAGCCAATGCCTGGCCATCTCGATCTCGCCGTCGAGCGCCAGATTGACCAGGTCGCCGGTGACGGCAAGGTGGTCAGGCGTGTTCGCCTTGATGTCGGCGACGATCGTGTCGATGACGGCGTCATGCATATGGCGGCGGCGGTTGCGCTGCCAGTTGACGTAGCCGAGCACGCGCTTGGAGGCGAGATCACGATAGGATACATCGGGGAGCGGCCCAAGATGGACATCGGAAATATGCGCGAGCCTGAACATGCATCCTTCATAGGCGACCCGCGCTTGGCTTTCCAGCCACGGTTTCGGGCCTGATGGTGAAGCCTGAAGATGCCTTCCGCCAGACCGGCTGGGCGGGTCTGAGGGCCAGGCTGTTCCATCTCCATTTCGTGCTGCGACGGCCGATGACGCTCGGCGTGCGCGGTCTGATCCACGACATGGCGTCCAATTCCATCTTCCTCATTCGCCACACCTATGTGCCGGGCTGGCAGCTTCCCGGCGGCGGTGTCGAAGTCGGCGAGACGCTGGCCGAGGCGCTGGCACGCGAACTGGCCGAGGAAGGCAACATCGCACTGACATCACCGCCGATGCTCAAATCGATGCATTTCAACCGCCGCGCCAGCCGGCGCGACCACGTCGGCTTCTACGTGATCGAGCACTTCAGCCAGACGGCGCCAAAACTCCCGGACCACGAGATCGCCGAAGCCTGCTTCTTCCCCCTCGACCGCTTGCCCGAGAAAACGACGCCCGCGACGCTGCGGCGGATCGCCGAGGTTTTTGACGGCGAGCAGCCCTCGCCTTACTGGTAGATCAGGCCGCCGCCCTGCTGAACCGCGCCCGGTCATGCCGTGCGCCATAATCCAGTTTCGGCCCGACGGGCACGATCCGCGTCGGATTGATCGTTTCGTGGCTGCCGTAATAATGCGCCTTGATGTGGTGCAGGTTCACGGTCTCGGCGACACCAGGCACCTGGTAGAGATCGCGCAGATAGTTGGACAGGTTCGGGTAATCGGCGATGCGGCGCAGATTGCATTTGAAATGGCCGACATAGACCGGGTCGAAGCGCACCAGCGTGGTGAACAGCCGCCAGTCGGCCTCGGTGATACGGTCGCCGACGAGATAGCGCTGTCTTGACAGCCGCTCCTCCAGCATATCCAGCGCCGCGAACAATTCGCCGAACGCCTCCTCATAGGCGCGCTGCGTGGTGGCGAAGCCGGCCCGATAGACGCCGTTGTTGACCGCGGGATAGACCAGCGCATTGATGCGGTCGATGTCGCGGCGCAGCGCCTGCGGATAGAAATCGGGGCTGGCATCGCCCCATTCGTCGAAAGCCGAATTCAGCATCCGGATGATCTCGGAAGATTCGTTGGAGACGATGGTTTGCTCCTTCTTGTCCCACAGCACCGGCACCGTCACCCTGCCCGAATAGTCAGGATCGGCCATGGTGTAGATCTGGTGCAGGAAGTCGAGGCCGTAAAGCGTGTCGCCGGTGGCGCCGTCCTCGGCCACGAACGTCCAGCCGTTGGCGCCCATGAAATGATGCACCACCGACACCGATATGATGCCTTCCAGCTTCTTCAATACGCGAAAAATCAACGTCCGGTGCGCCCACGGACAGGCAAGCGAGACATAGAGATGATAGCGGCCGGGCTCGGCCTTGAAGCCGCGCGTTCGGCCTTCGGCCGCCGCCCCGTCAACGGTGATCCAGTCGCGCCATTGCGACTGCGTCCGCACGAACCTGCCGCCGTTGTCCGCGGTATCATACCAGCGATCCTGCCACCTGCCTTCAACCAGCAATCCCATGCAAATCTCCTTGCGTCCTATTGGCCTATTTAAGCGCAACATTGGCCTGTCGAAGACGTCAGGTGCTGAACAGAGCGTCACTTGGCCGAAACGACGCACTAAAACGGCCGATTGCAGCGGCGGAAAATTGATGCTAGCGGACAATCCGCATGTTCGACTTTGCTTTGATCCGGTTTGACCGACGACGAAAGGGCGCCCGCGCTTAGCGCTGACTGGCGAATGCTGCCGTTTGCAGCAAACCTTTCCTCCTTACCGGAACGCAAAGACCATGAGCCTTGCCGACGTAAAATACCTGCCGGAAACCCCGGCGCACGACCTCCAGATCGAAGCCATCAACGACGAAGCCTTCGGGCCCGGCCGCTTTGTGCTGGCCGCCTACAAGATCCGCGAAGCCGGAGGGCACGAACGCTCGTTGTCTTTTGTCGCCGTCGAGGGCGACATGGTCGTCGCCTCGGTGCGCATGACCCGCATCGCCGCCGGCGCCGGTCGCGCGCTGATGCTCGGGCCGCTTGCGGTGCGGCCGGCCTTCAAGAATCTCGGCATCGGCCGCCGGCTGGTGGCGATCGCGCTGGAGGCCGCCGCCAAGACCGGTGCGCCCGCGATCATGCTGGTCGGTGATGAACCCTATTACGGTCCGCTCGGTTTCAAACGGATCCCGCGCGGCCAGATTTCGATGCCGCGCCCTGTCGATCTCGACCGGTTGCTGTCGCACGAGATCGTGCCGGGCGCGGTCGCCAGGCTCTCGGGCGAGGTCTGTCACGCCGATCAGGCCAGGGTTGCCGCGATCGCGGCGATGGCTTGACCTTACCCATCGATCTGGCGCCTGATCCGTCCCACTGTTCCTGAGATCAAAAGGATGACGCCATGAACCCGAACGGCCAGATCGCGATCGTTACCGGCGGCGGCTCCGGTCTTGGCGAGGCAACGGCGCGGGCGCTGGCCGCCAAGGGCGCCCGCGTCGCCATCTTCGACGTCGGTATTGACCGCGCGGCCAAGGTCGCGGCCGAGATCGGCGGCATTGCCGTCCAGTGCGACGTCAGCAGCGCCGACAGTGGGACAGCTGCACTTGCCGACGTCGCCGACAAGCTTGGCGAGCCGCGGATCCTGGTCAATTGCGCCGGCATCGCCATTGGCGTGAAGACGATCGGCAAGGATGGCCCCCATCCTCTCGATCAGTACCGCAAGGTGATCGAGGTCAATCTGATCGGCACGTTCAACATGATCCGCCTCGTCGCCGAGCGCGCTTCAAAGCTCGATCCGCTGCAAGGTGGCGAGCGCGGCGTCATCGTCAACACCGCTTCGGTTGCCGCCTATGACGGCCAGATCGGCCAGGCCGCCTATGCGGCGTCCAAGGGAGGCGTCGTCGGCATGACGCTGCCGGTGGCGCGCGACCTTGCCCGTTCAGGCATCCGCGTCTGCACCATCGCGCCCGGCATCTTCAAGACGCCGATGATGGCCGGCATGCCGCAAGAGGTGCAGGATTCGCTGGGCGCCGCCGTACCCTTCCCGTCGCGCCTCGGCGAACCATCCGAATATGCCGCTCTCGCCCTGCACATCATCGAGAACCAGATGCTGAACGGCGAGACCATCCGCCTTGACGGCGCCATCCGCATGGCGCCGAAATAGACGGACATGAGCACCGGCCCGTCCGCTGCCGGCAAGACCGGCCCGCTTGCCGGGCTGAAGGTGATCGAGATGGCCGGGCTGGGCCCCGTGCCGCTGGCCGGCCTGATGCTGTCGGAGATGGGCGCCGAAGTGCTGCGCATCGAACGGACGGGGACCAGCCAGCCGCTCCTGCCGCTCCCGGATGACTACAACATCGACCGCCACGGCCGCGCCATCCTGCGTCTTGACCTGAAGCGCCGGGAAGGCGCCGATCTGCTGCTGCGCCTTGCCGAAAACGCGGACATGTTGCTCGAAGGGTTTCGCCCCGGTGTCATGGAACGGCTTGGCCTCGGCCCGGAGGCGGTGCTGACGCGCAACCCGGCGCTGATCTACGGCCGCATGACCGGCTTCGGCCAGGACGGCCCGCTCTCCGGCCGCGCCGGTCACGACATCACCTACCTCGCCTATTGCGGCGTGCTGCACGCAATCGGCCACCCGGACGACCGCCCTGTCCCGCCGCTCAACCTCGTCGCCGACTATGGTGGTGGCGCCATGATGCTGGTAGCCGGCCTGCTGGCCGCGCTGTTCCAACGCTCGCGCACGGGCAAGGGCGAGGTCGTCGACGCCGCGATGGTCGAAGGCGCCTCGATGCTGGCGGTGCCTCTGCACGCCTTCGTGGCAGCCGGGTTGTGGAGCGACAAGCGCGGCGCGAACCTCTCGATTCCGGCGCCCCCTTCTACGACACCTATGAGACATCGGACGGACGCCATATCGCCATCGGCTGCCTCGAGCCGCAATTCTTCGCCGAATTCGCCAGACTGCTGCCGCTCGACGAGCGCTTTGTGTCCGGCCAGTACGACAAGGCGCTGTGGCCGCCGATGCGCGCGGCGATTGCCGATCGGGTCCGGCGGAAATCACGCGACGACTGGGACCTGCTGTTTACCCAAACCGATGCCTGCGTTGCTCCTGTCCTGTCGCTGCATGAGGCGAAGCAGCACCCGCACAATCGGGCGCGCAACTCCTTCGTGATGGCGGGCGCACTTGAGCGCCCTGCCCCGGCGCCGCGTTCTCCGGCTCGCGGCCGACACCGGCGACCAGGCTCGCCGACAACGATCTCGCCCCGTCGAAGGTGCTGGCACGTTTCGGGTTTTCGAAAAACGAGATCGACGACCTTGTCAAATCCGGTTTGTTTGACAGATAATTGGAGAAAGAAAATCCACTTATTGCGGTGATGCCTTGGACGAACCGAAGAAGGACGTGATCCGCGAGACGGACGCCGAAGCGATCCGGCTGGCGAAGGCGCTTCTGCGCAGCCCCCGCTTTGGCGCGCTGGCGGTGATCGAACCGCAAACCGGCTCGCCGCTGGCCAGCAGGGTCGGCGTGGCCACCGACATCGATGGCGCGCCGCTGATCCTGGTGTCGATGCTCTCGGCGCACACCGGCGCCCTGCTTGCCGATCCGCGCTGCTCCCTTTTGCTTGGCGAACCCGGCAAGGGCGACCCGCTTGCGCACCCGCGCCTGACACTGGTCTGCCGGGCGGCACGGCTCGAGCGCGGATCAAGCGAACACGCCCGCACCGAGCGCCGTTATCTCAACCACAATCCCAAGGCGAAACTTTACGCCAGTCTCGGCGACTTTTCGATCTTTCGCCTCGAGCCGCAACGCGCCAGCCTCAATGGAGGTTTCGGCAAGGCCTATCATCTCGATCGGTCGGATCTGCTCACCAGCGGGCCGATCGTCGAGGAGCTTGCGGCGAGCGAGCAATCCGCCATCGATCACATGAACGCCGACCATCTTGACGCAATCGCCGTGTATGCCCGGCATTTCGCGAGAGCATCCGCCAACGGCTGGACCATTGCCGGCTTCGATGCCGATGGCATGGATCTGGTATCGGGTGATTACACTTGCCGGGTTTTCTTCCCGCAACCCCTGGTGGCAGCGCGCGAATTGCGACACGTTCTGGTCGAGATGGCCAGGAGCGGCCGGGCCTCGGTCGACGCCGGAGACTGGACTTAATTATGTTTGATCAAAAGCAACACTTGAGATTTAAATGAAATGCTCTACCTTTTGCTGGTGGCGCTGAATCGCCAGCGCCGGTTGACAAGTGAGTTTATGGAATCAGACGCCATTGCCCCCATGGCGTCGGGATGAACAAGAAGCATGGGGCATCAATGGTCTCGACAAAGCTAATCGTCAACGCCGAATCCGCGGCCGAATTTCTCATGCTGATGGGCAATGAGAAACGGCTGTTGATCATGAGCTATCTCGCCGACGGTGAAATGTCGGTCGGCGCCATCGCCGAGAAGGTGATGCTCAGTCAATCGGCACTATCCCAGCATCTGGCCAAGTTGCGTGCGCTCGACCTCGTCGACACCCGCCGTGACAGGCAGATGATTTACTATTCCTGCAAATCCGACGCCGTGCGCGAACTGCTTGTCATGCTGGACGGCATTTTCGGCAGCGGCAAGGATGACTTGTCCCAGATGGCGCACCGTTTGCGCCGTGCCGGAACCTGACCGTCCTGTAGCCGCCTCGCCGGCGATTTCAGAGCCGACATGCGCTAGGGCGCATGGAGCTAGCTGACCGTCCCGAATTGTCGCATCGTGCTTTCCGAACCCAAAGGTGAGCGCCGGGAAATCGGCCCGGATTTTCGAGCCGATGCGACGGCGGCGAGGAACGCATGGACCCTATTCGCATCGACGACCCGCAAGATCCGCGCGTCGCTGCCTATCTCGACATCCGTGAGCGCGATCTCGCCGGCCGGCAAGGCCGCTTCGTCGCCGAAGGCAAGGTGGTGCTGGACCTGCTGTTCTCGGCCGGACGCTTTGGCGCCGAATCGGTTCTGGTTCTGGAGAACCGGCTCTCCGGCCTCGAGAGCATCCTGCGCAAGGCGCCGGCCAACCTTCCGGTCTATGTCGCCACCAGCGCGGTGATGGACGCAATCGCCGGGTTTCACATGCATCGCGGCATCCTGGCCATGGGCCGCAAGGGGACGCCGCGGTCCGCCGAGGCCCTGATCGATGCCTTGCCGGCCGGGGCACTGGTCGTGGTGCTCGTCGGCATCGCCAATCATGACAATATGGGTTCGATCTTCCGCAACGCCGCCGCCTTTGGTGCCGACGCCATACTGCTGGACGCGACATGCTGCGATCCGCTCTACCGCAAGGCGATCCGCGTTTCAGTCGGCGCCGCGCTCAAGATCCCTTTCGCGTCGTTCACCGACGCCGCCGGCTTCATGGCAATGCTCGGCCGGCGGAACTTCGAACAATTCGCACTGACGCCACGCGGGCGGACCGACATCCGCGATGCGCAAAGGAGCGAACGCCTGGCACTCTATCTCGGCACTGAGGGCGAAGGCTTGCCGGACAGCCTGCTCGCGCGCTTGCACACCGTGCGGATCACCATGTCGAAAGGTTTCGACAGCCTGAATGTCGCAGCCGCATCAGCCATCGCCCTGCATCATTTTTCGGCCAAAGAGACCTGATTTCAACTTGTCGCGTCAGCCTTCTGCAGCGCCCGCACGCGGTCGGCAAGACTGCGGTTGCCGGAGCGTACATCCGAAGGGGCCGCCAAGGCCTTGTCGATCGGCGAACCAGGCCCTTCGAGCTTGGCCGTCAGGTGGACAACCTCCGCCGCCAGTTCGTTCATCTGCTCGCGCAGGGCGGAGCTGACCTCCGCGGGATTGGACGCGGCCAGCGCTGTGAGATCCGCCTTCAGCCGCTTGTTCTCGAGCGCCAGCGCCGTCAGCCTCGCCTCTAGCCGCTCACGATCGCTGTCGAGCTTGGCGATCGCTTTGTCGAGGTCGTCGCTCCTGGCGGTTTCGCCGGCCTTGCCGACCAGCCGCAAGTCCGGTGCGCTGTCTTCGCCTTTCGATTTTTCTCGCATGCGCGCCAGTTCCTTTTCGCGGCGTTCAAGCTTGTCCTCGCGGTCGGCAAGCGTCGCCAGCAGCCGTTCGACCTTCTTGTCGAGCTCAGCGGTCCTTTTCTTCTCGGCTTTCAGCGCTTCGCGTGCTGCCTTGCTTTCGGCCGCGATCTCCTGGCCGCGCCTGTCCGCCTCCTTGCGCTGGCCCCGCAGCAGCGCAATGTCGCTGGCGAGTTTCTGCATTTCGGATTCGCGCGCGACGAGCTCGATCTGCCGGCTGCTGGAGGAAAAACTGGCGTCGTCATACATGCGCTCGAGCTTTTCAAGCTCGAGCGCGCGTTTTTCCAGCTTGCGTTCGGTTTCCTTGAGTCGCTCCGAAAGCTGCCGCAACTCGCTCTCGCGTTGATGCAACGCCTCGGTCGTGACGCCCAGCTCGGTCAGCGCCTGGCTTTTGTCCATGCGCTCGACCGCCAGCCCTTTCAGGGCCTCGCGACCGCGATTGATCTCCACGAGTTGCTCAGCCGCCTTCTCGCGCAACGCCTTGACGATGATTTCGAGGCGGCGCGTCGACATGGCGTACTCGGCGCGGATGCGATCCTTGTCCGCTTGGATTTCGGTTTGCGTCAGGGGGATCGAGCCTTCGATACGTCGACGCGTCAGGGTGACGGCGCGACGCCATATGGCCGGAGCCACCATAAGCGCCAGAAAGCCGGCGCAGAGAAAGCCGAGAACGAAGAACAGGACCGACTGGACCAAGTGACTACCCGTTGTGGACGGCAACCATCAAACCAATGCATGTCGTCCAAAAAATGAGAACCGGTTTGGGGCAACGACATGCAACAAGATAAAACCAAAAACGCGTCGAGCGCTTTTGACCGTGCCACGTTGACATGGCGGAAATCCAGCGTTGCGGCAAGGGTTTGCCGCAACTTGACGGGTTTAACGCTTGTCGCCCAAAAGTGGCCCGGTTTTGGGCTAGCGACATGCATAAAGCCAAAGACCTTTAGCTCAGAACGGATTCCACGTCGCGCGCTCGGTAAGCTTCAAATAGCCGAGATTGACGCCGAGCCGGGCACCGACGCCGGTACGGATCGGCACCAAAATCACATTATTGTTCTTCAGCACGTTGAAGCCGACACCTGCCACCACATAGGCCGAGCCGGCGACGCCGCCATAG
Source organism: Mesorhizobium sp. M1406 (assembly GCF_040317555.1). Taxonomy (NCBI): domain Bacteria; kingdom Pseudomonadati; phylum Pseudomonadota; class Alphaproteobacteria; order Hyphomicrobiales; family Phyllobacteriaceae; genus Mesorhizobium; species Mesorhizobium sp. M1406. The sequence continues at coordinate 81,597 of NZ_JAMYKW010000014.1, forward strand.
CGGTTGTAGAGGCTGCCCACATCATCGAGATTGTAGACCAGCATCATCACTCGCGAGCCCTCGCCGCCGAAGTCCCAGCCGAGCGACGGGCCTTGCCAGAACACTTTGTGATCGCCGGCATTCTTGGTGTAGAGCGTGCCTTCGCCATAGGTCAGACCGCCGATCAGCGCGCCCGAGCCCTCTTCGCCCAGCAGATAGCCGTTGGGCAGGCCGTAGGAAGCAAAGATCTTCTCGACGACCGTGGCGAGCCCGCCCGATGTCGCGCCGAAGAACTTGTGACCGGAATCGACAATCTCCTGAGCGGTATATTCCTGGGCCCGTAGGGCTGAAGTCGAGAAGGCGAGAACGCCCATGAGCGCAATCGCCATTGAGATGACACGAACAAACGTCCGGTCTGGGACACGGAAAAAAGTCCGGCCATAGAATCGGGAAAACATGCTTCCAATCTCCGTCAGGGAGCACCTTCGCCGACGCCTCGCACCCCGTACGGCTCTTTTAGCCGGCCGTTAGGGGTAACTGTTACGGGCAAACTATGCCGTAATCCTTTTTCAACCATTAAGCTCCCACATGAACATGGCGGTTCAAAGGCTGTTTAGGGTCGCTCAAGTGGGGTCGGCAGCCTTCGTGAACGCCATTTGCCATAGCCACAATTTGGATTTGTTGCTGCACGCACGGACGCTGTGTATTCAGAAAGTCCGAGGAGAGAGAGCGTGATTCGTGTGGGCAGGCGACGATCGATCGCTCGGCCATGAATTGTAAAATTTTGCTGGGATTTTCGCCGATGGCCGATCTGTTCACCCTTTCCGCACCCGATCTGGCGGCGCTTTTGTGCAGCCGGGTCTGCCACGACATCATCTCGCCGGTCGGCGCGATCAACAATGGGCTCGAACTGCTCGATGAAGGCGGCGCCGACGAAGACGCCATGAAGCTGATCCGTCAGAGCGCCCGCAACGCTTCGGCCCGCCTGCAGTTCGCCCGCATCGCCTTCGGCGCCGCCGGCTCGGCCGGCATGCTGATCGATACCGGCGATGCCGAAGCGGTCGCCATCGCCTTCCTCAAGAACGAGAAGCCGGAACTGACCTGGAACGGGACCCGCGCTCTGCTGCCAAAGAACAAGGTCAAGCTGCTGCTCAACCTGATCCTCGTCGCCAACGCCGCCATTCCGCGCGGTGGCAAGCTCTCGGTGACCCTGGAAAACCTCGAGACCGAGCCGCGTTTCGCGCTCGCCGCGGCTGGCCCGATGCTGCGTGTGCCGCCGAAATTCCTCGAACTGCATTCCGGCCACAAGCCGGAAGAACCGATCGACGCGCATTCCGTGCAACCCTATTACACGCTGCTTCTGGCGCGCGAAGCCGGTATGACGATATCGATCCACGCGACGCCTGAAGAAATCGTGTTTGCGGCGGCCTGATAGCGCGGTCGAGAAGCCAAGTACTTTTACATCGAAATCTGTAATTCCGGCTGATTGGCATGAAATTCGTTTAGTTGCCTAGGCGGCATTGAAGCATTCGCGAATAAAAGTCAGCAGCCGCCATCTTTGCAAAAATTTTACCTAACGCCTTTTCGGCTTCTTTACCGGATTGGCCTATGGTGCCTCTCGATGCCCCCGACGCTGCCGGATTGCCAGACGGCAAAGAGGACCCGGAAATGAAACGCTGCATGTTCGTCGACGATTCAAGCGTCATCAGGAAGGTTGCAAAACGAATCCTGGGCGGCTCCGAAATGGTTATCATCGAGGCCGCCAGCGGACTTGACGCGCTGGAGATGTGCGCCGCCGATATGCCCGACATCATCGTCGTCGACGGCGCCTTGCCTGACGTGGCGGCGGTCGATCTCATCCGTCGCGTGCGCGCCATGGAGAGCCCGATAAAGCCGCAGATCCTGGTTTCACTGGTCGAGCTCGATATCGCTTCGATCATGCGGGCCAAGCGCGCCGGCGCCCAGGGCTATCTCTTGAAGCCGTTCAACCGGTCGCAATTGCTTGAGCGTTTTCGCGCCTTGAGGATCGCGCCTGATTCGGCGGTGGTGAGCAATTCCAGGAAGAGTGCGTGACGGTTTTCTGCTGGTAATTGCGTAAAACGGATGCTCATCAGCCCATCACGCAAAAAACCCGGCAGAGCCGGGTTTTTTATTGAATAAGTTAGAACGTGTTCTTCGCTCAGGCGCTGACGCGGATGTCTTCGGGTTCGCGCAGCACATAGCCGCGACCCCAGACCGTCTCGATGTAATTCTGGCCGCCGGATGCCGCATCGAGCTTTTTGCGCAGCTTACAGATGAAGACGTCGATGATCTTCAGCTCAGGCTCGTCCATTCCGCCATAAAGGTGGTTGAGGAACATTTCCTTGGTCAGCGTCGTGCCCTTGCGCAGCGAGAGCAGCTCCAGCATCTGGTATTCCTTGCCGGTCAGGTGCACGCGCTGGCCGCCGACTTCGACGGTCTTGGCATCGAGGTTGACCACGAGGTCGCCGGTGGTGATGACCGACTGGGCGTGCCCCTTGGAGCGCCGCACGATGGCATGAATGCGGGCGACCAGCTCATCCTTGTGGAACGGCTTGGTCATATAGTCGTCGGCGCCGAAGCCGAGGCCGCGTACCTTGTCCTCGATACCGGCCATGCCGGAGAGGATGAGGATCGGCGTCTTTACCTTGGAAAGGCGAAGCGTCCTCAAAACCTCGTAGCCCGACATGTCAGGCAGGTTGAGATCGAGAAGGATGATGTCGTAATCGTAGAGCTTGCCTAGATCGACGCCCTCTTCACCGAGATCGGTCGTGTAGACGTTGAAACTTTCCGATTTCAGCATCAGCTCGATGCTTTGTGCGGTTGCACTGTCATCTTCTATCAGCAGAACACGCATTTCATTCCCCTTTTCTGCTGCCGGACCATTTCACGACCCGTCCGGACCCGGAGCAGTGGTTGCCTTGTGCAGAGGCTGCCATTAAATGGTTAACAAAACCTAATTTCCCGTCCATGACGGTACCAGATTTTTTAACCTCTTTCTACACCCTCTTGAATCTAATAACGAATCTCAGAACCAAATCCTAATGCAACACATCAACAATCTGGACTAAGTGACTCCAGGGACTCATCGACATCGCTTCCGCATCGGCGGCCGGAATTTTTACCCGGCCTTAAGTCCTGACCCGTATGATTAACAATGCCCGTAAACGAATGGTTACCGCCGGCAAAAAACTTTAGGGTTTTGTTTCCCATAGTTCGGGGAAAGGCGGTGGACACGGGTGCGGCCTGGGCCCTTCCAGGTGGTTTGGACGATAAGTGCGGGTGTGCGTTTCCGGGAGTACCGAATCATGAAGTCACGTGAAAACCTCGTTCGGCTGAAACAGTTTCAGGTGAATGAGAAGCGGCGGCAGCTGCTGCAGCTCGACATGATGATCGCCGAGTTCGAACGCATGGCCGTCGAGCTGGAGCTTCAGATCACCGCTGAAGAAAAGAAGGCCGGCATCACCGACATCAACCATTTCGCCTATCCGACCTTCGCCAAGGCGGCGCGTTTGCGCCGCGACAACCTCAGAAATTCGCAAAGTGACCTCGCTCAGCAGCGAAGCACTGCCGAATCATTACTCGGCGAAGCTGAAGCGGAGCTTTCCAAGGCGGAAATGCTGGAATCGCGTGACACCAAGATCCGCGAAGCCGAAGTCGGCGGCCGCAGCGCCATGATCGGCTGAAGTCCGGCCCGCACGCGACTCCGGCGCTTGCCAACCCGGCGGGCGCATGACCTCGGCCAGCCTTGGCGGCAAGGTCGCCAAGAGAACTGGAAGCCACCTAGGCGGCCAAATCGCCTTCATATTCGGCAGCCGCCCGCGCCCTGGCATCTTGATGTCCGGTGCATGCTGTTCCGCCCATGACCGTATCTGGGTAAGCAGCATCTGGGTAAGCAGCCCCGCCAGGCTCTGGCCGAGATCCGTCAATTCATATTCGACGCGCGGCGGGATCCCCGGGAAGATCTCGCGCAGCACCAGTCCGTCACGATCGAGAACGCGCAGCGTCTGCGTCAGCATCTTCGGCGTGATGCCTTCGAGCTTGCGGGCAAGCTCGCCATTGCGCAGCCGGCCTTTGCGCAGCGCGCAAACCACCAGATAGACACCCGCAGCGCGATCGTCTCGCTCGACCGTGAAGCGAGATCGGCGATGTTGAAGAAGCGGATACGCGCTCGCGAAGTCATACGGGAAGAACCAATTCGAGCAGAACCGCTTATCGGTCCTTAAGGTTTCTAACCCAAGCTACCGAAGTAAGAGCCGAGGAATACTTGGATTCTTAGATATTGGAACAAAACTCGTGGAACATTCTGGCGGCGTCGAGGAAAAGCGCAGATGGGTTCGAAGGAACGTCAATTTCCTTGTTCGCCTCATCTTTCCATCACATGGCCTGCGCGAAGTACAGAGCAACAATTTTCGCATGCTGGACCTGTCCGAAGGTGGAGCGGCGCTGTATGTCGGCAGCTTTTCCGGCAGTCCGGATTACTTTTACCTGCAATTTGGTGATGATAAATCCGAACTGGTAAGCTGCTATCTGGTCCAAAGAACACAGCACGCGCTGAGTTGCCGATTCGCCAGTCCCCTCCCAACCGCACAGATCGACGCTATTATCGCTCAAAAAGAGATGGACCTCACCATCGAAAGTCACTTTTTGGAGACGAAAGAGGATTTGGTCGACAGTTTTCTTGGCTCGTTTGTGAAATAGATTCCCGATCGCTGGGTGCGGCATTCATCTCGCGATTTTTAAGAAGAGGTGCGCGATCATGTCTCGCCCTCCGAGGGTCGGCGAGCATGTCCATGTAGCGCGGATCGCGATGGGGTAGGCGAGCGAAGAGCAGCGGTTGCGCCGCCCCTTAACTCACGATCGCCGTTCCTGAAGCGAATATTGCTAGTGCCGGTATTGCTGGATGCGCGTCGTGCGCAGCCCGGCAAGGCCATATTCGTCGATCGACGCCTGCCAGGACAGGAATTCCTCGGTGGTGAGCTTGTAGCGTTGGCATGCCTCGTCCAGGCTCAAAAGCCCGCCGCGCACTGCCGCAACCACTTCCGCCTTACGCCGGATAACCCAGCGACGTGTATTCGTCGGCGGCAGATCGGCAATCGTAAGAGGACTGCCGTCAGGCCCAATAACATACTTGACTCTCGGTCTAACCAGATCGGTCATCGTACTCTCTACAAAAAACTCAAAGACCCAATCCCCGCCACGTTACCGCCACAGCTTTAAAAATTGCCTAAGCAGACCCTAATGACTAGGTAAGGATCATGAACGCCGCGTTAGTCTTTTCACCGGCATTTGAACCATCTGCCCGCAAACCCTGGTCTGCCGGGGAACAGACCCCGGTTCGCCGGGGAAAATGCATCCCCTCACGCGGATCGACCGCCCCCCCGTGAATCGCCCTGCCCGCTGGCGCGCCGGTAAAGCTTGACCTATATTCTCGACATTGGCATTGAGACGCCGCGTAGAACGAAAGCATCATGAACAGTCTCGATCTTCCCGGACGTCCCGAAACCAACCGCATCGTCGTCGCCATGTCGGGCGGTGTCGATTCATCGGTCGTCGCTGGCCTGCTGAAGCGCGAAGGCTATGATGTCGTCGGCGTCACCTTGCAGCTCTACGACCATGGCGCGGCGACGCACCGGGCCGGCTCATGCTGCGCCGGGCAGGACATCGACGATGCCCGCCGCGTCTCCGAGACGCTCGGCATCCCCCATTATGTGCTCGACTACGAGGAGCGCTTCCGCAAGGCGGTCATCGATCCCTTTGCCGAAAGCTATGTCGCCGGCGAGACGCCGATCCCGTGCGTTTCCTGCAATCAGACGGTGAAGTTCGCCGACCTTTTGGCCACCGCCAAGGAGCTTGGCGCCGACGCGCTGGCCACCGGCCACTACATCCGCTCCGGCGCCAACGGCGCCCACCGCGCGCTCTACCGGCCGGTCGATGCCGACCGCGACCAGAGCTATTTCCTGTTCGCCACCACGCAGGCGCAGATCGATTATCTGCGCTTTCCCCTCGGCGGCCTGTCGAAGCCGCAGGTTCGCGCCATTGCCGAGGAGATGGGGCTGACCGTTGCCGCCAAGCAGGACAGCCAGGACATCTGCTTCGTGCCGCAGGGCAAGTATTCCGACATCATCGCCAAGCTGAAGCCGACCGCCGCCAATCCAGGCGACATCGTCCATATCGACGGCCGCGTGCTCGGCCGCCATGAAGGCATCCTGCGCTACACGATCGGCCAGCGCCGCGGCATCGGCATCGCTTCCGGCGAGCCGCTTTACGTCGTCCACCTCGATGCCGACCGCGCCCGCGTCGTGGTCGGCCCGCGCGAGGCGCTGGAGACGCACAAGATCTATCTGCGCAACATGAACTGGCTGGGCGACGGACCGCTCACAGACGTCCCCATCGGCGGCCTGGAGCTGTTCGCCAAGGTCCGCTCGACGCGGCCGCCGCGCCCGGCCGTGCTGCATCATCGTGCCGGCGCCACATGGGTGGAACTGGTCGACGGCGAGTCCGGCATCGCGCCGGGCCAGGCCTGCGTGCTCTACTCCGACGACGTCAACGAGGCCCGCGTGTTCGGCGGCGGTTTTATCGAGCGTTCGGAGCGTGGCGCCGAGGCCGAAGCCATGCTGACCCGGCTGGCCGCCAGGCCGGCGCAGATTCCCGCGGAATAGGGGCTCCGTCCTCTCGGAGACCGTTTCGAAATTCGCTCTGGCGAGTCATATAGTGGTGTTTTCGAGAACCGGCACGGAGCGGACATTTGGGTCCGTGAGCACAGTTCTACTGCGTCGACGCAGTAGAACGGGGAAGCGCAGAAAATGCCACCAGATGGCCGCCGGAGTAGAATTTCCAAACGGTCTCAGGACTTGGTGTGGGTGACCGTGCCGGCGGTCAGGATGCGCAGCACCCTGATCGCTTCCTCGCCGCTGGTGCGCGGCTCGGCACGCGTCTCGATGCAGTGGATGAAATGCTCCAGCTCGCGCGTCAGCGGCATGCCTTGGGCAACCCCGACATAGGACGGCTCATTGGTGGTGAAGGCCCATTGGCCGCTGTCCTGCCACACCGCGTGGCGGTAGACGGCAAGCTTGCGTTCCCATGGCTCGACATCGTCGAACACCGCCATCGCCTTGGTGCCGACCACGGTCAGCCGCCGCTCGCGATAGGGATTGAGCCGCGAGGTGAAGAGATGGCTGCGCAGGCCGTTGGGAAAGCGCATGTGCAGATGCGCGAAGTCGCTGAGATTGTCGAGGAGCGCTGCGCCCTCGCCGCGCACCTCGATCGGCTCGGTGCCGGTGATCGCCAGGATCATCGACAAATCGTGCGGCGCCAGGTCCCACAGCGCGTCGTTCTCGGTGTGGAACTTGCCGAGCCCGAGCCGGTGCGAGTGAATGTAGCGGACTTCGCCGAGCTCGCCCTTGTCGATCAGCCCTTTCAGCGTCTCGAAAGCGGGATGGAATCGCAGGACATGGCCGACCATGAAGACGCGGCCATTGTCCTTGGCCGCCTGCACCGCACGCTCGGCGTCCGGTACCGTCAGAGCGATCGGCTTTTCCACCAGCACGTCCTTGCCGCTCTCGACGGCACGCACGGCAAGGTCGGCATGGAATTGCGCCGGCAGTGCCATGACGATAGCGTCGATATCGTCACGGACGAACAGCTGGTCCGGCTCGATCGCCAGGCAATCTTGCTCGCTGGCAAAGCCTTCGGCACGGGCCCGGTTGGTGTCGGAGACCGCGTGCAGCGCGCCGAGCGCCTTGAGGGTGCGGATATGGTTGCTGCCCCAGTATCCGCAACCGAGGACTGCAATGCGCGGCTTCATCTGTTTCAAACTCTTAAACTCGTGGCCGAGACATAGCGACGTGCCACCGCGAACTCAACCCCGGCGGCGGCAACCAAATCTCCGGGCGACAAAGCTTTTCGATAATGACGATAAGCCGGCAAGCTGGTTGCTTCGAAGCTTGACAGGCTCACCCTCCCAACCTTATATCCGCGCGACCTTGGCGAACGCCCCCGACATGCCTTTCGATTTGAGGCGGATTTCGGGCCTTTCGCCGCCCTGGCGGGGTAGCTCAGTTGGTTAGAGCACGGGAATCATAATCCTGGGGTCGGGGGTTCAAGTCCCTCTCCCGCTACCAATTTTTCTTCAAGTTGATCAGCGGCTTAGATGCAATCGATCGCATCGGGCGGCTGATTTCATGTCGCAGCATGTTGCAAGCGACTACCGTTGATTTCCAAGGGTTTCCTGCGAGTATCCGCCATCCGTGCGACATGGACGCGACATGAGAGGGGGACCGAATGGCCAGGCTGCAGAAGCCGGCGAAGCTACTGGACTACGCCAAGCAATACTTCGGCGCCATGGTGGCGGCTATTGGCGGTTTGGGCGTCATTGTTGGCGGGGGAGTGGCCGTCTACGCTCATCGCGACTGGTTCGGATTCGCAACGTCTTACGTAACAATACGGCCAATGGCATCGACGAAGGAGTACATGCGCCTCCTTGCCGAGAATGAAGGAAATCGGCCGGCGTCGATAGGCAGGGTAAGTGGCGAATTCCATTTTGCAGGGACGATTAAGTCCGCCTTCAGCGGCAACCTGCGTCTCGACCTCGAGGAGGGCGATAGTGTCATTCCGGCCGAAGGTTCACAGACACTGCGAGTTCATTTTGCCGACCGTGCTCGCTTGGACACGCTTGAGAGCTATCTTTCGGGTGTGGGCGATTTGAACGACACTCAATGCGTATTTGGGTTTGAAGTCATCAACTACGACGGACACCGGGAACGCCTCCAGGCTACCTTCGACTGTCGGTTGTTCCTCGGCCAGTATCTCGGCATTGGTAACAGCAACCTCCCGCTCCGATATCCAGCAGATAGCCCGCCACCGTGAGGCAGCGGGCCAAATGCGCAACGTCGCGTATTTCAGTAGCGGTAGTGGTGCCTATGGTGGCGGTGATGTCTGTGGTGGTAGTGCCGGTGGTAATACCGATAATAGTGCCGGTGATGGTATCGGTAGAACGGGCGATATGGCACGGCATAATAAGGATCGTCGTAGTAGTAAGGGCGATACAAGGGGCGCCCGAAGCTACCAAAACCGCCGTAATAGCCTCCGAAGGGCGAGAAGAGAAATTGCGCCTGTGTCGGTGAAGTGACGGCGGCAGTTGTGGCAAACGCGAGCACGGATGCGAATATCAGCTTCCTCACGGTTACCTCCATCGTTTCGATGGCAAATAACGCCGACGCTGGCCGACTCGTTCCTAGTCGCAAGCAAAAGCCCGCTACCATCGGCAGCGGGCCATCCGGTTTCGCCGTAGATGTCCGGGCAAGGTTCGGCGTCGCCGCCTTGCTCATCGTCCGCGTTTATCCTAGTTCGAGATCGTCTATGCAGCCAAGCGACGGCTTGTCGTCAGCTGTGTCTTCGAGGTCGAAGTCGGCTTCCATCACGTCGAGCGCGGTGATCAGCGACATGGCGCGGTCCAGAAGGTCATTCAGGCGCTTCTCGACCGACTGGCGCCATGTGCGCGGGTCCATGCCAGCCACGCCAAGGGGCTTCAGGACAGGCGTGTGGGCGTTCATGACCGCACCCCCCACATGGCCCTGATATCGGCAACAAGGCTTTTGAGGATTTCGACCTCGCTCGCCTCGTCATCTGTGTTCCAACGGCGCCGTACCTTCACCTTCGCGAGCAGACCCTCCAGACTTGTGGCGCGGGTTTTCATGTCCCGATCGAACGCGCGGGACACCGCGGAGGCCTCCTTCTTTTCTGCCTTGCGAATGCGGGATCTGAGACGTCGATCGCCTCCTCGATTTCCGCAGTCCTTGCGGTAGCCTTTCGCCGCCGGTCGTCAGCAGCGTTGAACTCGGCCGCGCGGCGCAGCAGCTTGGCGTCTCCCGGTTCGGTCATAGTCCGTGCTCCTGTTCAAGGAAGGCCAGCGCCGCCACCAGCGTGTTCTCCGAGCTCGAGCAGGCAATGCACCGTGACTCGATCGTAAAGCGGATCGCCTCTGCCACGCCGCGAAGACTGGTTGCCGGCGGACAATCATCCCACAGCCTATCGAACGCTGGTCCATAGGTTGCCTGCACGAAGTCCTCCTCATTGCCGATGTCAATCAACTCGCTTGGGATCGCGGCAAATTGCGCCGCTCCGGCGCGGTATTCGGTGATCGCATCGGCAAGAGGATCAGCATGGCCCTTGTTTGCGCCGGCATTCGCCCTTGGCGTTGCAGCAAATGCGGCGGCGGCAGTCAGCCCGCCCAGCAGGGCCAGGCGGCGGTTCAGGTTGGCAGCGGGCATAGCTTCGGCGGCTGCCCGAACAGAGGTGTTCGGCATGGAAAAACTCCAGTAGATGTTGCGTTCAGTTACAACCGTATGTAAAACATACAGATGTTCGCATTGTCTACTGGAATAGGAACACCTGTATGCATGAAGCGCCTTTGACGCCGGAAGCAAACCGCGCCGCGCGAGCGATCCTGAAATGGTCAGTGCGCGATCTCGCAAGCGCCGCAGGCATCGCCTTTACGACCGTGCATAGGTTCGAGAGCACCGGAGTTGCGACCGAAACTACCAAGGCGAAGATCGTGGCTGCCTATGCCGCGCACAATGTCGACATCACGAATGGCGAAGGCACTGGCGCTAGGCTGCGGAAGTCGCCAACGCCCACCACTCAGTTACCCGACGGCGAAGCCGGCATCATCGAAAACAACGAGATGTAGGCGGCGGCGACGCCACTTCCGTGATCACACCATAGGCTATCACGCAGTTCACAAATATAACTACAAGCGGTCGATTCCTTCAGGATATAGCCGCTCCCATCAGAGGTCCGTCGCGTGGGGGCACGCGGCGGACCGCTGGTGGCCGGCGTCGAGTTCATCCCCGATAACGGCGGCGGCGCTGGCGTGAGGCTGCGCAAATCGTCTAGTTCCTTCGGGGCGACGGCTTGCGCAAGGACAACCTCGGATGCAATCTCCATGTTCCATGAGCCAGCAATATCTCAACCATCGTCTCGAATGCCCTTACTGCACTGCCTGACAATCAGGCTGAGAATTCCGGACGACGCCCAACCGGAAACCCATATCGTTTGCGCCGATTGCGACGCGTTCTTGGGAATATGGGATGACCTGCAGACCGATTTTGAGAAGCAGGGCGGGCAAAGCGGGGTCTTCCGCCTCGACAAGGGCCGTATCAGGCGGATCGATTAGAGCGCAGTTCGTGCCCCCTTGCATTTGTTGCGCACTACATTCGCGACGCGGCGGACCTGTTCCGCCTGGCCGGCGTCCTTACCCCAACACCCCCCCGCCCAAAAAAGGGCGCCGGCCATCGTCTCAGCGCGTGATCGTCTCGATACGCACCTTGTCGCCATTTTTCGCTAGCACATCAGCCTTTGCCTTGTCCTTACTGGTCAGCAACTCTGCGGTCGCAGCCGCCTCAAGCCGGTGGGCATGCTCCGTCGCGATTTTAAGAAGAGTTGCAGCCGTTTTCTGTGGCGTCCAACCTTGCGCTTCTGACGTAGTCACCAGGGCCGCAAATGCGGCTTCTAATGCCACTTCACAGTTCACCTGACGATCTGGGCTATGCTCTGGCAATATCGGTGGTTCGACGGATTGGGACATGGTGACGTCTTTCAAAGGGGAAGCCCGCCGCCCCATTCACGGCAGCGGCGGGCCGATCTAGCCTTTTGGGCGGGATCTGCGGTATGCGAGTCCGGCGTCGACCCCGCCGCACCTGCTACATTTTAGCTTCGGGGATAAAGTCGTCCGCCATTGCCTGCGCCTCTGGGCCGAACCGATCGCGGAGCTTCACCAAGGTCGAGTTCGTGATGGCGGTGACGGCGTACTGTCCTGGCAGGCCGGTACAAACTCAAGGGTTGCCCACCATTCATCGATTTTGGTACCAAGACAAATCGATGAACCGGGGTTTCGACGATGGACGACTACGACAACCAGAAAGGCGCAAAGCCTGAAGACGTGCGCGCCGCATTGAAGAGCTGGGCGTGGTTCATAGTTATGACGCTCGGGATCTTTCGCGTGGATTGAGATATAGGCGCTACCCAGCCGTAGGGAGCATGACCAGTGCGGCGGGGCTAGAGGGGCATCACCCGCCGCACTGGTCACTCTTTCACGGGGACACCCGGAATTTAAGGGCACGTCAGCGTTCACGCAATTGCGCCAAAAGGATTACCCAGCCGTAGGGGATAGGTACGGGACTTGTATCGGCCGCCCTTCCACAAGGCGGGCGGCTCGCGTTTTAGACGGGCCTTCAATGTGCTATGATTCGCCTCATGGGAAAGAAGGCAAAGCAGAAAGCAAAGCAGGCGATTGAGACCCCATTAGATCGCGAACGGGCGCGAGAGGCCGACTTCTATGCGCGCAAGGTTGGCATCACCAGAGACGAGGCTCTCAGGATCATTCAGGACGCCCACAAGCCGAAGCTCTCGATAGTCGCCAAGGATGGCGCTAAGAGCAAATAGGTTCACTGCTGCACTGGCCCTGTCCCGTGCCATCGAATGAACGGCGCATCCTTGCCGGTGATATCTTTGACCGTCTTCAACAGCGCCTCATGGGTATTTTGCAGCGCGCGGTAATGCTCACTCATAGGCGATAGAAGCGGCTTCACGATGCTTCTGTGCAGCGCTTCCGCTGCCACCAGAAAGCGCTCGATTTCATCCTGTGAAAGCTGCTTGGATGGTTTGGTCCTGGCCATTGGCGATCTCCGTTAAAGGGACGCCGCAACGGGAGGATTATATTCCTGATCTTGGGATTGCTGGCAAGTCGGGCTTTACGATTCTTCCCTGAAATCCTTCAGCGAAGCGTGCCGCAAATCATCCTCGCCGCGCAAGTGCTTCACGCGGCCTATCAACCCCGGCTTGACCCATTGCGTTGCTGGTCGCTTCATGCCCTTTGGTGCCGGCCCTGGGTGCTCCTGAACACGCTTCCATAGTCGTTCACGCATCTCCCGGTTCAAGGTGATGAAGGCGCTGCCGACATAGCGCCCGGTGCCGCGCTCGGCCATCAGAGCGAAGGCCGGCTTGCCCGCCTCACGCTCGACGCCGAGCAACTCATAGTCATCGATCGAATAGCATTTGGCCTTCAGCCAGTTGGTCGACGGACCGCTCCGGTATTTGCTGTCCCGCCGCTTCGATACCATGCCGTCGAACTTGACCTCGTGAATCCAGTCGTCCCCTTCGGGAGGCTTGTCCACTAAGGTCGGCATCAGCGGGGGGATGAACCTCAAACGCATGCACTGACTCGCGAAACCGCGATTCAATTAGCACGCGCTTAATTAGTTCCGGAACATTTTAACGAATCGTTGACCGCGCTGTCCCAGAATAGGACGGCGCGGTCAAACCCCAACCGGACTGCGCTGGCGGCTCCGGCACTCAAGCACCCGCCCACTGTCGGAGCCGCTACTCACACTCCCTAATTACCAGTGATGGTTGAATCAACTGTTACTGCACGTGCTTTCCAGTGCGCTTTGCTGATCGTTAGACTTTGACGGACCGGACGGGGGATTCACATTCGCAGCGTTCCGATCTAGAATCGACCCATGGACACGATCTTTGACGATCTTTCCCAAGCCCTCAGAGCGCCCCGCCTGGACGTATGGCGCCCACTCCACGCCATTGCGCTCGATCTTGCCGGGAAACTGTTCATGGGCGTTGCTATCGGACTCGGCGTCGGCCTTGGGATGGCGATCGCCGGTTAGCTGCCCTTGGCCTTGCCGTACCCGGTCGGGCTGGTGTCCGGCGTGTAAATCAGTCCGGCGTCGACCCCGCCGCACCTGCTACATTTTAGCTTCGGGGATCAGGTCGTCCGCCATTGCCGGCGCATCTGGGCCGAACCGATCGCGCAGTTTCACCAGGTCGAGCACATGGCTATGATAGCAGGGTGCATAGTGGCAATGCGCCGACACGATCATCTTTGAGTCGATCAGCGATTGGAACGTCCAGCCTTTTGCCATCTGGTCCCTATATCGTGGTGAAGATCAGTCTGCCAAGCTGCCGTCGCGGTGTTGCATCGCATCGAGGATGACCTCAAACACGCTGCCCACTTCCTCGGTGATCTCATTGACGCCAATACCCGCACTGTCGGCGGCTTTCATGACATCGTCGGCCAGATCGCTGATGGCGACAGGATCGTCGGTCATGGCGTCGGGCAGATGATCTGCCATCCATTTGTCGAGGAAATTGACGCCGCGCGTGCTCATCAAGCGTAAGCTCGCAGATGCCTTTCGGTTCCGAGCCCTTATCTTGCCGTTCGGTCGAGCAGAACAGCGAGGCCGCGAGACGCAGCCATCTCGATCACAAGTTCCTCGATCTCAAAGTCGGCAAGCGAGCTCGCCTGATCTTTCCGGATTTGCTCCACCGAATCCGCGATCGAGACCGACGCGAGTTTTGCATGGTCGTCGAGCATCCGCCCAATTGCCAGCACCACGTCAGCATCGATATTGGCGGGCAGTGTGTGCATTATTCCCCTCCCACCGGCCGCCTAGCCAAGGATCATTCCAGCTAGCAACACCGTAATGAGAAGTGACAACGGAATGGCTAGAAGACCGCACAACTCAATATTTTTTGTGTTTTGTCGCTTGTCCATCTTCGTCGCCTCGCGTCGTTGGCGTTGCTATCTTGCCGTCAACGGGCAGCCGTTGGAAGCGATTCCAAGCGCCGCTGCGATGGAGATGCAATCGGTGCTGCATATTAGCAACACGTTGTGGAACCATCGGGCGTGCGCGCGCCATCATTCCGTCTTGTGAGATAGGCCATTGGCCACGCTTGGCGAGCGGGTCCCCCTTCGGGAGGCTTCTCCACCAAGTTCGGCATCAAAGGCGCGACGAACTTCAAACGCATGCACACGACTCACAAAACGCCGATTCAAGCCGCAGGACCGGCAATCGGTTCCGGAACATTTTAGCTTAAATGCATGTTTCATTGGTTATGAAGACCGAAGCCAACGAATGCCGCGCAGCGCTGATGCTGATCCGGCGCACCATCGAGGAACACTGTCCGCCCGGCGTGCTGCCCAGCGAAGAGAAGGTGAATGGCCTCTATGGTCCGGAACTGATCCATGAGGCGGAAGCGCTGGCGGCTGCCATCGTCGCAACTATCGACCAGATGCAATTGCGCGTGATGATGAAACCACCTTCCCCCAGTATCAAACCGTAGGCCGCCACAGGGAAGCCTGCCGGCGCGCGTTTCCGCCGGCCGCCATCCTACGCCGCCGATGCGCCCCGCGCGTCCTGGCGCGTCTCTATGGCCAGTGCCATGCACTGCGAAGCCATGGACCGCGACAGGCCTTCCTGCCGATCGAGCCAAGGCCCGAAATGACCACGCGGCAATGACGCCTTGGCCTCGAGCAATTGGTGCCCGATCGCCAACTTGCGGTCCTTGCATAGCCGGGCACCAGTCGATCGACCCTTTGCGGCCTCGCTCGCTCGAATGCGCTGATCGACGCGTGGGGCGCCGCCCTGCCGCTGCCGTGCCAGCATGTAAATCATGCCCGCGAGCGCGTGGCCCTGGTGAACGATGCCGCGGAGCTCATTCGCCAGCGCCATCATTGGCCCCAGCGGGATGAGATCGAACATATCGAGCAGCGCCGCGGTGTGTTGCTCGACCAAGTCGGGACAGGCCCGCAGAAGGTCAGAGATGGCCCCCAGCGACGTTTCGTCTATCAGAGCGTTGTTGCCACGCCCTTCAGCCAGGATGAGGCGCGCATGCTCGACGCCGTGGCGATCGATGATCCGCCGGATCGTGGCGACGGCTCGGGTCTCTCCCGGAAGCGGGTAGGCTGATTTGCCGACGATCCTGACGTCGAATTCCTGGCAAAGCGCTTTCACGCGAGGATCGACGACCATGCCGGAGGGGATATCGCGAGGAAGAGGGTCTGTCCGTGCCAGCATTGCCGCGCGCCTCGCTTGGGAGAACGTGGCGGATATTGCATAAGTCGGCGCTTATATGCAAGGTCACCGCAGTCCGACCATGACACAGGCACCCCCCTTTCCGCGAGCCCGGCTTGCGTTTGCGCTCAACTGGCGCGATGCTTCTTTTGGGGAAGGGAGAGGGGAAAATGTCACCGGGGCGTTTCTTTGCAACTACCGTAGCTGCAGTATTCTTCTGTGCTGCTGGCATAAGCGCAGCCAATGCCGACACTTGGTCTGTCGCAGAATTCCGAGATCCGGCCAATGCTGAACTTACCCAAGCTGCAACCGTTACAAATGCGCAAGGGTTTTCAATTTCGATATTCCGAAACAAAGACAGCAAGGTCCGATGGGTCTTGTCGCTACCGCAGAGCTCGCTCGACAGAATTTTGACGGTGGGACGAGTTGCGGCCTATCGAATCGATGACAACGACGCTGTCGACGTCGAAGTGTCTGCACTAAAAAAAGCCGTACCAGGCCTTGAGGATCCTGAGATCCTTCACGGAGGAAGATCGATACGAGAAATCCTCTGGCATGGGGAAGGTCCGTCGCCCACGCGGGGAGTCCTGCAAAACATGCTAGACGGCAAAACGTTGGCAGTTCGGTTCTTTTTCGATACCGGCGGTTCTGCTGACACGACAGTCGAGCTTGCCGGTGCCGGCAGCGCGATTGGATCGGCGCTGAAGATTGAGACTAGCGCGGATCCAAGTCTACTCGCCCATGATCGAGATCGGGACGAAGCTGTCTTGATCTCCATGACAATCTGTCGTTCTAGTTCCGATTTGTCCACATGCTTGGGCGCGATGACGAACTGTATGGGTGCGAACCCAAACCAACTAACAGGCGACCAGATGCGGAGTTGCATGGCCGAACACGGCTATCCGCTGCAAGCGGGCGCATCTCCACCGAAGGCTGCCACCCTGACACAAAACTGCACCTCAATCGGCGAACTTGCCCGCAGCATAATGATGAAGCGCCAGAGCGGGACCGATATGTCGCAAATGATGTCCGTTGTCGACAAACTTGATGATGAAAACCCCGTCAAGAGCATCGGCAAGGAGATCGTGATTCTCGCCTATGCAATGCCGCTGTTCAACGGTGAGGACTACAAGCAACGGACCATCTCTGAATTCGCGAACAAGATACAGGTTAAATGCTACCAGGGATCGCAGTGAAAATCGCACTGCAAAGCTTAGTCCCGCTCTCTACATAGCTGCAATCGGCGCCCTGAAACGCGATATGATGAGCATGGGCGCGTGCCTCTTTATGGCGGTTGTCGCGGTTGTGGTACCGGTGTTACCGGCGAGGCCCTGTCGCACCACTTGCGGGAGGCGCGGGCCGATCGGGCTGGTGAAATCACGATCTTCAGCAACCATGGGGTGAGCATCGTTGCCGCAAGTACAAACAGTTAGAGATTGCTAATGTTCCGTCAATCCGGTTTGACCGGTGTTGGCCGGGCCGGTCCCGTTCCACTGAATGAACGGCGCATCCCCTGCCGGTGATATCCTTGATCGTCTTCAACAGCGCCTCATGGGTGTTTTGCAGCGCCCGGTAATGCTCGCTGCTAGGCGACAGAAGCGGCTGGACGATGCTCTTATGCAGCCGTTCGGCCTCGGTCAAAAAGCGGTGGATCTCAGCCTGTGAAAGGTGCTTGGATAATTTGGTTCTGGCCATTGGCGAATCTCCGTTGAATGGGTCGCCGCAACGAAGGATTATATTCCTGGCGCCGCTCGGTTGCCAATAGCCCGGCGAAGGCTGCGCGGGCTATCTTGCCTACGCGCAGGTTCTACTTTGAGTTGCTCAGCGATCAAGATCGCGCCATGATTGTGCTACCTTACGTCGCGAAGCGCCTTGCGCGTCCTGGCGCCGGCCCGACTTCATCCTTGAGGTGCATTCCAATTATATTAGGAAGAGCGTATATAAATGTCCGCGCTTCTGCGCTCAATTCTGAAGGGGGAAATAATCATGCAGAATGGAAAAACGGTTCAACTAGCGCTTCTGGCTTTTCTATCGCTTTTTCTCACCGACGCCGCATTAGCGAAAGAAGCCTGGAAGACACCTTGTAGGTCAGACGCCAAGCGAGTATGCCACATGGACAACGAAATTAAGGCCCAAGGCTGCCTTAAGCAGCACCTCAGCGAACTCACGCCGGCTTGCAAAGCCTTTCTCACCAAGAAATGAAAACCGCAGACCCATTGCCGGCCGTAGAGGAAGGGGCAATGGGCTGGCGAAAGGCAAGGCGATGAAGCGCGTTTGCCTGGCAGCACTTTTCGTGACGGGCAACTGGCAATCGCACGCGCCATGATACGCGCAGGCAAGGCGCTATAGGCACTAACGGCCGAGCGGCTGTTTTGAAAGAGAGATAAGCTCGGCTTCGTCAATCAGTCCGGACATGTAGTTTGCGATGATCCGAGAGGCGAGCGCATCGCGTGCATCGGGCGATTGGCCGTCGAGCTTTAGTTGCTCGAAAACCCGTCCTAGCAAGGCCAATTCGGTCGGGCCGAAAACACCTGCTTCATTGGCTTTGGTCCGGATCGACATTTGCTTGGTTCCCCGCACGGAATCCATACAGGCTAATTCTCTTACCTAAAATCCTGCACCGATGCATGCCGCAGCTTTGGCTCGCCGCGAAGGGTCTTCACGCGCGCCCTGATGCCGGGCTTGACCCATTCTACGTCCGGAGTGACCTCCGCCGTGGGAAGGCCAACCGGCGGTCCCGCCTTGGCCATTTGCACACGTTTCCACAGCCGGCCCAGTAGCAACCCTGCGGAGATAGAGCGCATGCCTGACGACTTAGGTGGGTGGGCGCACTGGCTGCGACAGATCATTCGATAAAATAAGCGAACAGCACGCCTTGTTGACTGCTAAGCCACAAGGATTGCGGTGGGCTTCCGACTATTTCGAGCCTAGGCCGGCCTCCACTAGCCGGCGAAACGCCTCCGATCTAGTGGGAAGATCGGGCTGTTTGCGACGCCATTCATCAACGCGAGCAAGCAAGTCACTCGAGAGTCGCAATTCGAAGCGCTCAGTTTTGGTCTCAACAGGATCAGGCGTATTTGACAATGGGCATGTCCGTATTGTACGGTATGTACGTAATTTGTGGTTCGCGATTCTCAGCCGAACGACGTGCGCCAACACGTCGCCCGGCTTGACCACAACCAAAGCTGTCTGGAGCTCGGATCATGGCTGATTCCGACAATACCACGACTTTGCCTCCCGTCACGTGCAGGACGGCGCATACGCGCACGGGAACTGCAACGACCGGATCGCAGCCAGCGACGACTGCCTGCATCGATTTCGAAAGAGACCAATCGGCCGACCCTGCGGTAGCAGCGTCGCGCAAATGGCAAGCTGCTCACGAAGAGACTGAACGGTTGAGCCGTGAGCAGCAGCGTTTGGAACGGAAGCTCGTAGAGACAGTCGGCTTTCCTAGTGTGGTGATCAAATTATCCGAAGGTAGGACCGTTACGCTGCACTCACTTGAGGCGCTTCGCGATGTGGTCGGCGTCGGTTCTGTAGACGTGGCGGTCGGTGCGAAGGCCGAGGCCGATTTGGCGGCTCATCAGGCGCGCTGGGATGCCTCTGACCGGGTGATTGGCTATTCCGCCACGATGCGCGCTGAGAGTGAGGCAGCCGATCGGGCAGAGGCGTTGCTTGAAGCATTGTCGGAAACGCCGGCTATCTCCCTTGCCGGTGTGGCAGCGAAGCTTGATGCCATACTCAGGGAGGGGCAACCGTCGAAGGACGATTCGGAGTTTCCTTGGCCGCAAATCCGCTCGGTCCTGGAGGATATTGGTCGGATCGGTGGGCAGACAGAGCCAAGCTGACTGCTCAAGGACGTTTCAAGCACTCGGCAGCGCCCCTATGATTCGAAAGTTTCGCGAGTCTCGTAGGGGAACCTACCGCGACCAACTTTTCTACAAGGGAGTGATGCAATTGCGAAAGGCATTGGTGGAATCAAGACGCTCCCGCGTCTTCCAGGCATGGCCAAAGCCTGAAACCGAGTGTAGCCCACATACCGCAGATCTGCACGTCGGCAGGCAAATCGCGACGGTTCGTGTCCTGTCGCACGTATCGCAGGCTCAGCTTGCCCGATCCATAGGCATTAGCTTCCAGCAGCTCCAAAAATATGAGAACGCGAGGAACCGCGTGAGCGCTTCCATGCTTTACGAGATCGGCAGGTCCTTGGACGTTCCCGTCAGTCGCTTCTTCGACGGTCTGCCCGGAAATGACGAGATCAGTCGTAACGCTTCGCCTCTGCCGGCCGATGAGCGCATCGACTTTATCGCCAGCGCGGAAGGCCAGCGCCTGATCGCGGGGCTCATGCAGCTTCCTCCACGGGTACGTGGTCGCGTATCAGCCGTAATCGCGGCATTGGGGGAGGAATTGGCGGGGCTCGACGCGAACAGGGACACCAAGGCGAACGACGAACCCGCACCGGCTGACCGCAAGACCGGTTGATAGGCGGTTGCGGCTGTCTTGTAGCGACTTGGAGTATCGTCAGTAGGTATTTCAAAGCTGGGCGGTTCCATGCCCCAACTCCGCACCGGCCATCTACCGTCTGCCTCCCTTTCCTCTACCAAGAAGTAAAAATCCCTGAAACGTTTCGCCTCGAAACGTGGCAGCATGTCAGAAAATTGCGCCCTGGTGACTTCAAGGGAGAGGCTCAGCGACGCCAGCTGATCGGCTTCAAAAAGTGCGCCCGCGTCGGGATGCTCTGTCTTCATGGGAGTTGGGGCCATGATCATGACGACGCCAGGCCATCTGAATGCTGCGTTCGGCATGATGAGCGACGCGGCTAGTATGACATAGCTGAACTCGACTGATTGGCGTGGTGGTCCGGGCTGCACGGACTGGCCAAAATTGATGTTGGCTGAGCCAACGATCTCACCACGCCATTCGCCTGCAACAAGCGGCGGCAGTTGGAGACGGGTTGCCTTTTTTCGGACTGTCATTCCCTAGGTTTTGCGTCATGAAGCCGGCTACATCAACACCGCTGCCTCGAGCCTACACCGGCTAGCCGCGACGACCGCCAGCCCGATGCGTGCGAATCTCATCGAGCCCTGTGTTGACCAAGAAGAAAACAGGAGGGCCACCATTCGCCAGGCTGCGATATGATTCGAAGGAATGTCCGTTCTTCCAAAACCGGCTGAAAAACCGGCTGAAATCTGGAATCCGAGCCGGCGCGCTCGCGTTGGCGAGGCTAAAAGACAGGCAATTTGAATTGGATGGAATGGCGCGCCCGAAGAGATTCGAACTCCTGACCCCCAGATTCGTCGTTAGATGGGCTCGCCTAAATCAGCCGTAGCAGCGAAGCCTGAACTGGCAGTTCGACGGGTGGGGGGAAAGGCGGTAGCGCTCTCCCGCTACCAGTCGCTAATAATAAGTTAAGTGGGCAACCGCTACCGTCAGCCACACTATTGCGGCTGCACCTGAATATCCCTTCGACTGAAAAACAGCCAACCCAAACCGCATGCCAGGGCGACGTTAACCAGCGCAAGGCCGGAAAGCGTCGCCAGTGTGCCGTAAGCGCCGAAGCGCTCCAGCAGCAGCGCGCCAAGGGACGGCGCCGCCGCCTGAGCAATCAGGCTCGGCATGGCAAGGCGACCCATCAGCTTGGCGTAGCCATTAGAGCCGAAGATCGCGAGCGGCAGAGTGCCCCGCGCGATGGATTCCAGCCCGATGCCCGCGCCGTAGAACGCGAGTGCTAGCGGGATGATCGGCATGCCGAGCCAGAGCGCCGAGACCCCGATAGCGACGAAGGTAACCGACGCGAACTTGGTCCAGATCGGGTGATGGAGGCGCGCGATCACCATCTCGATCGTCCGCGCGGCCACCTGGGAGGGACCGACGAGGACTCCAAGCCCAACGGCCGCGGCAAGTGTCATGCCGCCCTTCTGCAGGATCGTCAGCAGATGCACTGACAGCGTCGAAGAGATTACCGCTGCAAGGGTGAGGGTCGCGGCCAGGACGATCATGATCGTGAGATTGGAGCCGGTTTGCAGCGCAGGCGTCACCGCCCTACTCGACGCGGCTTTGGCAGCCGGTTGCGGCAGGCCGCGAGGCAAGATCACAAGGTAAAGCGGCAAGGCAAGGCAGAGCTGGACCGCAGCGTAGGCCAGGCACGTGCCGCGCCATCCAATCTCCCCCAGCAAAAAAGCCGAGATCGGCCAGCAGATCGTGCTCGCAAAGCCCCCGAACAGGGTGAGCGTGGTGATGGCGGAGCGAGCCCCATGGCCGTAGAGCCGGCCAAGGGTTCCGAACGCGGCGTCGTAGAGCCCTGCCCCCATGCCGAGGCCGATAACGAGCCACGCGATGATGTAGGCGGCCAGATTGGGCGCTACCGCAAGTCCGATCTGGCCAAGCCCAATGCAACCCGCGCTGAAGGCCAGAACGTTGCGGCCACCGTGCCGCTCGATCGAAGACCCGACATGCGGCGAGATAACTCCCGCTGTGAGCAATCCGAGAGACAGGCCCCCAACGACCCAGGCCAGAGGCCAGCCTGTGCCTAAGGCGACTGCCGGCGCAATGACCGCGGGGAGATAGTACGATGATCCCCACGCCATGATCTGTGTCACGCCGAGCGTCGTGATGATCGTGCGACGACCACGCACGACGGCGGCCGACGGGGGCGACATGGTCATGCTGCGGCGCTGCAGCCGCAGCCGGCCTTGCCCTTCTCCTTGGCTTGCGCGTCCGCAACACAGCAGGCGTCAACGGCCACAGGCGCCGGGCCACCGCAGCAGCCTTTGGCTGCTGAGCCGGAAAACGATGCCGGCACCGTGCAAACGCCGGTGTCCGGCAGCACCAGATGCACGGCATCGGCCGCCGCCATATCACCGGCGATCACTGCTGCGACGGAGCGGACCTGTTCATAGCCGGTCAGCAGCAGGAATGTCGGCGCACGCCCATAGCTCTTGATTCCGACCGTATAGAACCCCGGTTCCGGATGGCTGAGTTCACGGTGGCCATGCGGGGGGACGTCCCCGCAAGAGTGCTCGTTAGGATCAATGAGAGGACCGAGCGCCTTTACGCTCTCAAGCCATGGATCGAGATCGAGCCGCAGCTCGCGGGTCAGGGCGAGGTCCGGGCGCTGGCCGGTGGCCGCGATAATCCTGTCGACGGGCCCGACGGTTTGAAGACCGTCTTTGGTTTGCCCGTCCACAAGCAGGCGGCCGTCCACCTCACGAATGGCTGTGGTGGCAAAGCCGGTGACAAGGCGGACGCGCCCGCTTTCGGCAAGGTCCTTGACTTCGGAGCCGAGTTCACCGCGTGCCGGCAACGCGTCAGCATCGCCGCCACCATAGATCCGCACCAGGTCGGTGCCGCGCGTCGTCCAGATTGCAGAGGTGCCTGGAGCGCTTTCTGACAGCTTGGCCAGTTCCAGCAAGGCATTGGCAGCCGAATGACCGGCCCCAGCCACGAGCGTCGTACGGCCCGCATAGAGATGGCGGTCCCGGCCGAGGATATCGGGTATGCCGTAGGCGATCCAGTCGCCGAACTCGCTCTCGCCTTCAGCGGACAAGCCGCCTGCGCCAAGCGGGTTCGGTGTTTGCCAAGTGCCCGAAGCGTCGATGACGGCGCGGGCCGTATCCCGGCGCCGGCCGCTTGCGGTTTCGACCATCAGCATGAAGGGCCTCTGTTCACGCCCCTTGCTGAGGACCTTGTCGGCACCCCAGCGGGATACGGCGATGACGCGAGCATTGGTCTCGATCGACGGTGCCAGTTCCGGAAGCTGCGCGAGCGGGCCGATGTATTGGTCGACGATCTCATCGGCGGTGGGAAATGCCTCAAGCTCCGGCATTGTCCAGCCATGGCCCTCGAGCAGCCGGCGGGCAACCGCATCGACGCAATAGCGCCACGGCGTGAAAACGCGAACGTGCCCCCAGTCCAACAGGTTCGAACCTGCATGCGAGCCGGCCTCGTACACCTTCACCTTCAGTCCACGGCTGATCAGTTGAGCGGCCGCGGCGAGGCCCACGGGCCCCGCGCCGATGACGGCTACCGGGAGATTTGCGATGTCGCTCATTTGTTCGATCCTTCCAGTATCTTCGAATTATTCGCGCAAAAAAAATCAGGCGACAGCTTTGCTGGCCGCTGGCGCACATTTTGCGTCGGCACAGCACTCGTCAGCCAGATAGCCAATCAACGCATTCATGCCGGGATAGTTGGCACGGCAGATCAGAGTTGTTGCCTGGCGTTCCTGGGTCACGAGGCCAGTGTCGACAAGCCGCTTGAGGTGATGCGACAGTGTCGAGGACGGAATCTCCAGTTTCTCTTGGATACTGCCAACCGGAAGCCCTTCGTCCCCTGCCCTAACCAGGACACGGTAGAGCTGAAGTCGAGTGGGGTTCCCGAGAGCTTCGAGTTGCGATGCTGCTTTTTCGAGTTTCATGGAAATATGTATAAGCGCGATTGGGAAGTCGGGCAAATGAATTTCGGCGATTCTCGAAATATGAATTTTCTGGCTCAGATCGACCGCCGGCTTCGTCGAACTCGGCGAACGCCTTGGCTACCGGCGACTGGTTGGGAATCGTGACCATCCGCACCCAGCGGCCGAGAATACGCAGCTGGTTGACGGCGCTGAAGCTCCGCGAGCCGCCCGACACCTGCATCACCGCGAGGGTGCGCCCCTATGTCGTCCTGACGACCACGACTTCGCCATCCTCTTTGACGAATGGCCCGATATGCGGATTTGGCAGGACGCCGAGAACCGCTTCCGAAGGCCGGGCAAGGACGACGCCGAGACGTGTGACCACGATCGGCCGGTTGATCAGGATGGGATGCGCGAGCATGAAATCGAGGATCTCGTCGTCGGTCCACTTGGGGTCGCCGAGGCCGAGTTCGGCATAGGGCGTGCCCTTCTCGCGCAGCAAGTCGCGGGGCTTCATCCTCATCGCCGCAATCAGTTCGACCAGTCGTTCCCGCGACGGCGGCGTTTTCAGATATTCGATCACTTCGGGTTCCTCGCCCGATTGACGGATGATCGCGAGGGTATTGCGGGACGTACCGCAATCGGGATTGTGGTAGATGGTGACGGTCATTGCGCGGGCCTCTCTGTCGACATTGTGGTTTTGACGGCGGCACCCTCTTCGTACCAGCCCCGGCTGCGGTTCACGATCCACACCACGGACAGCATGACCGGAACCTCGATGAGGACGCCGACCACGGTGGCGAGGGCGGCGCCCGAATTCAGCCCGAACAACGCAATCGCGGCTGCCACCGCCAACTCGAAGAAGTTCGACGCGCCGATCAATGCCGATGGCCCGGCCACGCAATGCCGCTCGCCGGAGATGCGGTTGAGCAGATAGGCAAGGCCGGAATTGAAATAGACCTGGATCAGGATCGGCACCGCCAGCAGCGCGATCACCAGCGGCTGGGCAATGATCTGCTCGCCCTGGAAGCCGAACAGCAGCACCAGCGTTGCCAGCAGGGCAAACAGCGACAGCGGCTGCATGGCGGCCAGCAGCGCGTCGAGCGCCGCTTGCCCCTTCGCCGCCAGCAACCGGGCGCGAACCAGTTGCGCGACGATCACCGGCAGGACGATGTAGAGCACCACCGACAATACCAGCGTGCTCCACGGCACGGCAATGGCCGACAGGCCGAGCAACAGACCGACGATGGGTGCGAAGGCGACGATCATGATCGCGTCGTTGAGCGCCACTTGCGACAGTGTGAAGTTCGGTTCGCCGCGCATCAGGTTCGACCACACGAACACCATCGCCGTGCACGGTGCCGCGGCAAGGATGATCAGCCCTGCAATGTAGGAATCGATCTGCACGGCGGGCAGCCAGGGCCGAAACAGCCAGCCGATGAAGAGCCAGCCCAGCAGCGCCATCGAGAACGGCTTCACCGCCCAGTTGATGAACAACGTCACGCCGATGCCGCGCCAGTAGGTGCCGACCCTGGCCAGCGAGGCGAAATCGACGCGCAACAGCATCGGCACGATCATCAGCCAGATCAGCACCGCGACGGGAATGTTGACCCTGGCGATCTCGGCCGAAGCAATGGCGCCGAACGCGCCCGGCAGCAGATGACCGAGCACCACACCCGCAACGATGCACAGTGCCACCCATACCGTCAGGTATTTCTCAACGAAGCCAATCCTGGGCCGCGTCACCTCGCCCGCGTTCAAAGCATGATCAGTCATGGTGGGTTCCTTGACTCAGCCGGCCTTCGGCGGGTTGCGGCCGATCTCGTCCAGCTGCTTCTGCAGGGCAAGTTTGTCGACCATGTTCATCGGCAGGCTGATTGGGGTGCGATCCGGCGGAATAGGCCTTGAACTTGCCGACACCGACACGGTTAAGGACCGCTTCGGCGATGATCGAACGGGCCGAATTGCCGGTGCGGAGAAACAGAACGTTGTACGGCTCGCTCATCGCGTACGCCTCCCTTCTAGCATTTGCAGGTCACAGCTTGAATGACGGGCTGGCACAATTCCGGTGCGCCGTTGCAACAATCTTCCATCAGATAGGCGAGTAGATCGCGGAAGCCGGTCATGTCCGCGACGTAGCGGATTGTGCGGCCGTCGCGCTCAGCTCGAACCAGGCCGGCATGATCTAGAACCTTCAGGTGCGCCGACATGGTGTTCTGAACGGTATCGAGCCGTGCAGCGATCTCACCTGCGGGAACTCCCTCGCCGCCAGCCTGGACGAGCATGCGGAAAGCCTCGAGCCGGGTATCCTGGCCGAGCGCCGCCAAGGCAAGGAGAGCTAGTTTTTTATCCATTTATCTATAAATCCAGATTTAACGGTATGTAGCGCCAACGTATGACCGCAGGATGACAATAGGGCAAGCGCGGTGGTCGGATTCGCCGCATCTAATCCTCGACCGGTGCCGCGAGCCCGGCGGGGACCGTAGCGCTTTTCCATGGGCGGTCCGATGGGCTACGGCTCAGACCAGATGCTCGATCGGCTCCGGCAGGCACGCCCCGACCTCGCCCGAGCAGATCGGGCATGCACCGGCCATCATCAACGGCTCCCGTGCTGCCACGGTCGAATCCTAGGTAGTTTCCCGTAGGGATATAACCGAATTTCGCGACCCGCGGATTCGCGCGATTGCTGTGTCACGGAACAACCGGGAAAACAGCCATGCACGCCTACACGAGCTCCAGAATTTCACTGCCGTCGCATTCTGTCCAGCCAAGCCTGCCGGCGGTATTCGACCCGGCACCATTGCAGCCGGTTGGTTTCTTTCCCGCTGGTTCGGAGATCTATGCCCAGGGCGAGAAGGCCGGAGCCCTCTATCAGGTCGAGTTCGGCGCCGTGCGCATCTACCGCCTGCTTGCCGACGGCCGCCGGCAGATCAGCGCCTTCCACCTCGCCGGCGAGACATTCGGCTTCGAGGCTGACACGACACATCATTTCTTCGCGGAAGCAATCAACGCCACCGCTGTGCGCGTCTTGCGGCTCAATGCCGGGGCGGACATGTCCCATCAGTTGCTGCCCCTGGCGCTCAAGGGTTTGACCCGCGCGCAGGAACACCTGCTGGTCCTGGGTCGCCAGAACGCCATCGAACGCGTGGCCGCTTTCCTGGTCGACATCGCGGAACGGCAGGGCGGCTTGCGACAGGTGGAACTGCCCATGTCTCGTATGGACATCGGCGACTATCTCGGCCTCACCATCGAGACCGTTTCACGGGTCTTCACCCGGCTGAAGGACAAGGGCGTCATCCGCCTGCTCAACCTGCGCAGCATCGAAATCGTCAAGCGCGACGCGCTCCACTGCATGAGCGAATGACCCGGATATCGTCGAACGGCGGCATGGAGATACTGAGCAAAGCCATATCCCTTTGGCTCCGCTGCATCCGGCCGATCAGAACAATCCAGGATTAGAGATCCGCATATGACCACGAATAGCGCAATCACCACACGCACCGGCTTTCACTTCGAGATACGCCTTGCGCATCCCCAAGACGAACCGACCTTGGCGGAGTTCTTCACCCATGTGACGCCGGACGACCTGCGCTTCCGCTTTCTCGGCGCCGTGAAGGAAGTCTCCCATGAACGGCTGGTCGCGATGACGCGTTCAGACGACGCCCATATCCATAATTTTCTTGCGTTCTCGGCGGACGGAATGCTGATCGCGGTTGCGACGCTGGCAAGCGATCCAGCCGACCGAAACGGTGAGGTCGCGATCTGCATTCGCGCCGATCGCAAGCATCTGGGCGTCGGCTGGGAGCTGCTCGCCTATATTGCGAAATATGCCGAAGACCTCGGCCTCGAAGCGATCGAAGCGATCGAGAGCCGTGAAAACCGTGCCGCGATCGAGGTCGAGCGCGACATGGGTTTCACCATCACCACCGATCCCGACGATGCGACGCTTGTCGTGGTTCGGCGGGAACTGGGGGCGCGATCAGCCGCTTAGCTGCCGCGCTCCCTCCCGGGCCGTTTCGGGCGCGGCAGGTCGAAAGATGATGAGCATATCCGTGCCCGCCCGAGCGCGCCGCAACGCGTGCTCACTAGACCGTCAAGGGTCGAAGAAGGGCGGTAGCGCTCTCCCGCAATTCGCTAAGCTGTTGAAATAACTAAAATCTATGCTGGCGGCGGTGCTGCCGGCTGAAATTGATCGATGATTTCAATGCAGCGCTCTCGTACGCATACCCTGCGGGTTGTTGCCTTCGGCGTGCACCGGGTTTGTACCTAGATAACCCAATCGTTCAACGAATAGGCATGGATGTAGTCGATCTGCATTTCCGCGGGCGTCGCAAGCCCGTCGGCGGGCGCTCCCGCGATGCCGCCCACTGCCAGATCGACCAGCATATACATCGGCTCGTGCATGTCGGCGGGCGTCGCGGCATGGGCAACTTCGACGTCGTCGAAATACCAGACGAGTTCGTCTTCCGTCCACAGCACCCCGTATGTGTGGAACCCTCCGGTGTCCGAGACGAAGGGCGTCGAGGCCACGGTCGTATGTGTTCCCGTCTCGTTCGAGTGGCTTGTCATAAGAAGCTTGTTTGGATCCTGACCGGTCATCTCTATGACGTCCAGTTCCGGTGGCCAGGAGCCGTCCTCCGGAAGAAGCCAGAAGGCCGGCCATGCGCCTTGTTTTTCAGGCATGTCGGCCCGAATTTCGAAATAGCCGTAGGTCTGCGCGAAGGATTCGTGAGTCGTCAGCAAACCCGACGTGTATTGGTAGTTGTTTATGTAGGGCTTGATAGCCTCGGGGGCTCGGGCGGCGGTAATCGTGAGAACACCGTCCTCGACGCTGAACGGGTTGACTGAACTCGTCGGGGCGTAGCTGGTATCGATATACCATTGAAGCTCGTTGTTGCTCGTGAGCGTGCTGCCGTTCGCGGCTCCCCACCAGAAGTTCGAGTCCCAGGTGCCGCTCGAGCCATTCCACAGGTTCAGTGTGTTGAACTCGTCCGAGAAGGTGAGTTGCAGATGCGACCTGTCCAGGGCCAGATCGAACTGGCTTGCGGTGAACTGGTCGATTGTCTTGTTGGCGAAGACGAGGAACTCGGTGTCGGATAGATCAAGTCGGACGTTCGCGCCCGACTGGACCATGTTGGCGTGCACCTGCTCGAAGGAGGTGAAGCCGTAGCTCCCGATGCGCACCGTATCCTCGGCGCTGAAGTCCAGGATCAGGTCGCTGCCGTTGCCGGGGGCCACGACGAAAATGTCCGCCCCGGATCCGCCCTTGAGAACATCGTCGCCCTTTAAGCCGTCGAGCGTCTGTTGGCCGGAGCCGCCGGTAATGATGTTGTTCAGCTCGTTCCCGAAAGCGTAGTGTTTGTCGCCGGTGACCGTCAGGTTCTCGAAATTCGCCGGGAGCCTGTAGCTCATCCAGGTCGAGATGGTGTCGACACCCTCGTTGGCCAGTTCGACTGCTTTGTTTTTCGTGGAATACAGATAGTAGATGTCATCGCCCTTGCCGCCATACATCGTGACGCTGACGCTGCTGTCGCCGTAGAGCGAGTCGTTGTATATGCTGCCATAAAGTGCCGGGCCGGAATTCGTAGCCGAGTACCACCTGGTCGAGGACCCGCTATAGGGGAGTGGAACGCCCTTGGCGTTGAGGACGGTGGCCATGCTGGTCTCTGCTCCTTGGACTCGCCTCGATATCAACCGCAGCATCCATGCAGGGCACGAGAAGCCAATGCCTTTTTTGGCCTTCGAGTTGTGTTCGACTTGTGAGGGTTACCAAGAACTTAACACGCGGGCGGTTCGGGCCGCCCCATTGCCTCGAATGCACTAATGCATGTCGCCCAAAAGTGACCTCGGTTTTGGGAGGACGACATGCATAAAAACAAGGACCTAAAGCGTCGCCTGAATCCGTTCGAACGCGACGCGCTTTAGGGTTGGGCTGCCAGCACTTTTTTTGGTCACAAGTCGCCGCAATCTGGGGGCGAGTTTTGACATCGCCGTCAGCGGGGAGAAAACGCGCGTCGCGCCATCGTAAGGCGGTCCGCCGAGAAAACATGGTGACGGTGTGTGGGTTCCGCGCTGGTCTGAAAGCCTCGGATCGTTATTATAGCAATCACTATATTAGTGTTTACTTGACAATACGCATGAGCTCTGGTTTCGTGCTTTAACGGGTGTTTAACCAAGTTTGTTGCGTTTTTTCGGACGGTGTTGGTATGTCGACTTTGGTTGTCGCCGACCCGCGGGGGGTGTATCTCGCCGGTCTTGAGTGGGTGTTGCAGAAGGCTGGACACGATGTTGTCGCCCAGTGCCGCCGCCCTGTCGACGTGGTCCCTCATGTGGAGCGCCATCGGCCAGACATCGTCATCGTCGGCCTGGATATCGCGGATCCGCAGACGACCGGTCTCTCAGCCCGGCTGAAGGCCTGCGACAGCGCTCTCGGCATCATCTTCATCGTCCAGCCGGCCGGCAGGATCGACGTCAAGGAAATACAGGCGCTCGACAGCGACGGTCTGGTGCTGGATGGCATCAGCCACCGCTATCTCGTCGAATGCGTGAGCGCGGTGGCGGCGGGCAAGAAGTGGATCGACAACAAGATCGTCCAGCAACTGCTGATGCCGGAAACGCAGCCCCAGCCGATGTCCAGGCTGACCGGACGGGAGACTGAAGTCGCCGATCTCGTCTCGCGCGGGCTGCGCAACAAGGCCATCGCCCAGCGGCTGCACGTATCCGAAGGCACGGTGAAGATGCATTTGCATCACGTCTACGAGAAGCTGCACCTCGGCAGCCGGGCGGAACTGGCCTGGGTGGCGCATGGCAAAGACGCCGATCGCCCGGGAACGGGCCGAACCGCCTGATCTGATCATCGCTTTCAACTGACATCGACATGATGCCGTCAACGGGCCGGAAAGCCGCCTGACGGCATTGGCCGTGCAACCGCCGGCACCGGCCAGAACTATCGAAGGATATATATCGTTCGATCAGGTACGGCCATTCACCCCAATACTACCTAAGCGGGAATGGACGCGTCCTCCGCGTCGGCGGCACGATGAGGCATGGGGACGAAATCCATCACGCGACCGAATGCACTGGGGTAGGTGCATTTCCGGCATCCGGGAGCTGGTTCCCTTTTCTTGAAGCGTTTTTCAACCAAGGAGAACCTCCATGGCATCCGATATCACAATCACAGCTGAAGACATCATCATCGACGAAACCACCGATATTCAGGTCGAAGATGACGATATTGACCCGTCCATATTGCCGTACAGCAACGACCCCACGCTGGCATATCTCCTGACTCTCGGCACCGCGCTGGAGGTTGCCTTCAAGGAGGATTTCGTGGAGGCCACGGCGAGCGCAGGGGGAACCATCACCTCGGTCGTTCTCGCCCAGAACAACATCGGGACCCCGTTTTCCACCACCGTTGGCGTGTACAGCGGCATTCAGACTGTCGATGGCAATTATGTCTGGCTGTTCCAGGACCTAACACATCCAAACGTCGTAATCGGCGTCATTGGCAACTCTGCCAGCATCGCACCTCTTGCGAACGGCCCACTCGCCTTCTCGTTTGCCTTGACCAACACCAACACCACCACCCCGGACCTATACCTGGTCCAGTATGTGCCGCTGTTCCATCTTGACCCAACCTTGCCGGACGACCGCATCGATCTGCTCAACAAGGTGTTCGCCTCGGCCACGGGAACCTCCGTGCTCAATTTCAGCCAGCTTGGTGACGCCCCTCCTGGACACAACAAATGGTATATTCTCGACGCCGACACAGCGAGCCCGCAGAAGATTCTTGTCACCGCTCACGACGGTACCACGCAAGCTGAAGTCAACATCAGCACGCAAGGCCTGGGTGTCTCGTCTCAAGACGTGCGCTTTGGCCGTGAGCTTCAGATCGACCTGATCACCGGCGGCACCCAGGGCGCGGGTAAGACCTTTACCGCAGCCGGGCCTGTCTATGGCACCCACATCGAGACCGTCTCCGGCGCGGGTTTCTCGGTCTCGCAGTCCACGCCGACCAACACCAAGGCCGACATCGAGATCCACGCCTATAACGAATCCGGCAACGAGGAGGGCGCTGCGTTCCCCGGTGATGACATCGGTACGGCAGTCAATATCACCGGAGTGACGTTCAAACTGAACGGCGAGACAAAGACAGCGCTGGAGCTGGGCATCACGGTCGATCTCGCCGGCAATGGACTGATCCTTCACGATGTCGGCGAGGGCGTGACGGTCGATTTCACGACCGCAGGCGGGAATGGCGGGACCTTTGACCGCTTCACCATCAAGAATATCGACACCGAGAAAGACTATTTCGATGTCAAGGAAGTGCACTTTGCCGGTGAAACAACCAACGCCGGGAACCAAGAGGTCGGCTCCAACATCAACTTCGATGATGACGGGCCGGACGTCAACACCAACGGGGCAGGCCCGGACCTCACCGTGGACGAGTCGTTCCTTGGCGGCGCCGGTGCTACTACAACCGGCGACTTCCTCGACAACTTCCCGAACAGCTTCGGGACTGACGGCCCGGGCACGCTCACCTTCGCGCTCGGCATCCCCGCGGACGCCACAGACAGCGGGTTTACCGACACGGCGTCGCAGGAACACATTTTCCTGTACAAAGAGCCTGATGGCAGTATTACCGGTCGCGTCGGAGACGGTGGTGCTGCTGACGAGAACGGTGCTATCGCGTTCACAGTCAGCGTCAACACCACGACTGCTGTCGTGACGCTCACCCAGAGCTTGGCGATGGTTCACAACGTTCCGGGTAACGGGACCGTCCCGACCGGCAGCTACGACGAAGCTATCTCGCTGGTGGCGGCCCTCATCACGCTCACCGCGCACAGCGAGGACGCTGACGGGGATGATGATTTCGCCACCCTGAACATCGGCGACAATCTCTTCTTCAAGGACGACGGCCCGAGCATCGAAGCAAACGGCACAGTGCCACCGGTCGTGGTCGACGAGTCCAACTTCAATACAAACGGTGGCCCGATAGACTTCTCGAGCGTCTTCACGCCGAAAAGCGGTGGTGCTGACGGTACGGCGACAGTCGCCATCACCTACGCACTGAACGCGTCCGGCGCGTCAGGTCTTATCGACACCCTTACCGGTCAGTCAGTCGTTCTGTCGACAGACAACAATGGGGTGGTTTACGGGAAGAACGGCAACGGCGACACGGTGTTCACGATCAGCGTGGACGGCAGCGGTAACGTGACGCTTGACCAGTCACGCGCCGTGGTTCACCCGACGAATGACCCGAACGAGTCGGTGTTCATGTCAGACGCAAACCTCGTCACGCTGACGGCGATCATCACCGACGGCGACGGGGACACGGATAGCGCGTCAGTCAACATCGGTACAG
Organism: Mesorhizobium sp. M1406; assembly: GCF_040317555.1. NCBI lineage: Bacteria > Pseudomonadati > Pseudomonadota > Alphaproteobacteria > Hyphomicrobiales > Phyllobacteriaceae > Mesorhizobium > Mesorhizobium sp. M1406. The sequence continues at coordinate 115,219 of NZ_JAMYKW010000014.1, forward strand.
CGTTCGAGTTCAAGGACGACGGGCCGACGATCACAGTGCCGTTCGACGGTGATGCATCCGGTGGTGGTAGCGACGGTACTCCCGAAACGCTGGCCAACACGCTCAACGCTTCGGCCACCGGAGCCTTCGGATACGACATCGGTGCGGACAGCCGCCCGGCTTCGTTCTACGACGCCACGCACTCCGACTTCGTCGATGCCAACATCGCCCTTGACGGTATCCAGATCGCACTCACCGGCACGATCATCGGCGTGAACCCACCACCGAACAATCAACTCATCTCTCCGATCGTTACGCTCACGTCGGAGACTTCCGACACGGCGACGTTCGACTTCACCTTCGACTACGACAAGGACCCAGCGGATGACACCCAGATCGGCACGGCGGGCGGCACCCTCGTCTTCGACAAGGATGCCGGCACTTACACCATCACCCTGACCGACCCGCTCGAAGGCTTCAGCTTCGACCTTATCCACACCAGTGAGCTCCTGTCCAAGCATCCCACGAGCAACGTCGGCCACCCGCAGATCGTGGTGGAACAGTTGCAGGCGGATGACACGAACACGGGGGCTGATGAAGACTTCTACGTGCAGTTCACGGGCAACGCGATCAACAGAGCCAACCCGTTCGGCTTGACGCCTGATGGCGAGGGGAAATCCAACCCCTTTGACTCCACGTTCGCCGTCGATGGTCACGATATGGTGAGTAACGCCAATGAAACGTGGGTGTCCGCGACGCAGAGCACCAACGGTGTCGCCGGTGACACGATCCAGAAGGGCGAACTGCTCACGTTGCGGTTCTTCGACAGCGACGTCTTCAGTGACCCGACCGAGGCTACCGACCCGACGGCCACCGCCGGCAGCATGGCCATCAAGTTCGACGGCATTGGCAACAGCGAGGACCTGATGCTGATCCTCGACTTGATTGACAAGGATGGTGCCGACAACATCGCCGGCACTTCGGACGACAACTCCACGATCACGCGGGCGATGTATGTGTCAAACGACGACATCTTCAGGACGGGCCTGGTCCCGAGCCCGTACAGCACCGAGTTCACGCTCGACAACAATGACGGCCTCGTGATCATCGAACAGAACGACTACAACACGGGCACCGAAAACTACTTGCTGCAGGGTGTCCAGATCATGCAGTCGGGCAACGGGATCACCGGCACGGCGATTGACCTGGACGGGGCGGCCGGCGCTGGCGGCGGCAGCGATGCGACCACCAACCTGGTGAATTTCGACGCCGTCGACAACGACGTGCTGAAGATCACGGACATCGCCTTCAGCACGACCGTGACCGAGACGCCATCAGCTAGCCTCGACTTCGCCTTCAAGGTGGCGGACGCGGACGGGGACCAGACGTTGACGCAGCACATATATGTTGACGTCGGCTGACACTTGACCAACGGGGGCAGCCATTGCTGCCCCCCTTTCTTGCACAAGATGTCATCCCGCACACCAGAGATGTAAATTATGAAAACCAAGCAACAGCCCCCTGCCCTGCAGGTGGTGATGAAAGAGGCCAAACGCGCCATCCGGCCGCTTATCTGGTTCAGCGGCGGCATCAACGTGCTGATGCTGACCGGGGCGTTTTATATGCTCCAGGTCTACCACCGCGTACTCGGCAGCCATAGTCTGGAGACGCTGGTGATGCTGTCGCTGATGGCGGCGATGGCACTCGGGACGCTCGCGGGGTTGGAAGTGGTACGCGGGCGTCTGCTGGCCAAGGTCGGATCATGGATGAACGCACGGTTGGGCCCAGTTCTCCTGACCGCGTCGGTGGAATACGCCGCGTCTGCCCCAGGCCAGGTTAACGCGCGACCGCTGCGCGACCTCGACCAGGTGCGAAATTTCTTGACCAGCCCGAGCATCTTCCCGATCCTCGACGCGCCTTGGGCACCGATCTTCTTCGCCGCCATCTTCCTCATGCATCCTTGGCTGGGCTGGCTGGCTCTTTGCGGCGGGCTCGTGCTGTTCGCACTCGCTTTGCTGAACGAGTACATCACCCGTAAACCGCTGACCGAGGCCACAAGCGCTCAGTCGCGAGCATACTCACAGGCAGAGGCAGCGATCCGCAACGCCGAAGTCGTCCAGGCGATGGGCATGTTGAAGCCCCTGCTGGAGGGTTGGAAGGCGCATCAGGACGAGGCAAACAAAGGACAGGTTCTTGCCGCCAACCGGGGTGGCGTCATTGCGGCCATCGCTCGTTGCCACCGCCTGGCCCTGCAGATGGCCATCCTCGGCCTCGGCGCTTATCTGGTCCTTCGCAACGAGGCTTCACCCGGCATCATGATCTCCGCCTCGATTCTGATGGGCCGAGCGTTGGCCCCTGTCGAGCAAGCGATCGCCACATGGAAAGCGACGGTCGGAGCGCGTGCCGCTTACCGGCGTCTCACCGCGGTCGCCGGTAAGCACCCTGATGCCACGCCGGTTCTGCCACTGCCACGACCCAAAGGCAGGTTTGAGGCCGACAACCTTGTGCTTGCCCGTCAGGGCGGCGAACCGATCCTGAAGGGCGTCAGTTTTCAGCTCAAGCCTGGCGAAGCGATGGCGTTGATCGGCGCGAGCGGCGCCGGCAAGACAAGCCTGGCGCGAATCCTTGCCGGTGCCTGGCGCCCATCCGGTGGTCGCGCGTTGCTTGACGGTATGAGCATTGTCGAATGGGCGGCCGAGGACAGGGGTCGACACGTCGGCTATTTGCCGCAGGACATCGAACTCTTCGCCGGCACTGTCTCCGAGAACATCGCCCGTTTTGCGTCGCTCAACCCGGCGGTTTTCAAGAATGTGGTCAAGGCGGCGGAGTTGGCCGGCGTCCACGAACTGATCAAGGGGTTGCCGCAGGGCTACGCCACCGAGATCGGGGAAGGCGGTGCGGCACTGTCCGGCGGGCAACGTCAGCGCATCGGGCTGGCGCGAGCCCTCTACGGCGACCCAGCGGTCCTTGTCCTTGACGAGCCTAACTCCAATCTCGACCACGAGGGAGAGCAAGCACTGGCTACAGTCATCGGCGGGCTCAAGGCGGCAGGTACGACCCTGATCCTGATTTCGCACCGGCCAAGCATTTTGGAGAAGGTTGACAAGGTGTTGGTGCTTAGCCACGGCGCACAGGACCTTTTCGGGCCGCGCGACGCCGTGTTCAGCGAACTCGCCAGCCGCGCCCGCAAGGTAACCCAGATGCCAAAGGTAACCCAGCTGCCTACCCTCGAAGTGGTCAAGGAAGTCAACGACAGCAAAGAGGTCAAGGAAGCATGACCCGTTCCCCAGCATTGAACGTCGTGCCACTACCCGTCGCGCCGCCCTCCCTCTTGGAACCGGTACCCTTGCGCCTGGCCGGCGTGACGTTCACCGGGTTCGCGATCATGTTCCTGTTCTTCGGCGTCGCCGGGGGCTGGGCAGCCCTGGCACCGTTGGACAGCGCCGCGGTGGCACCGGGCATTGTCAAGGTCGCCGGCGACCGCAAGCTCATCCAGCATCTCGAGGGCGGCATCATCGCGGAGTTGAACGCCGCCAACGGTGATATCGTCAAAGCGGGCAAGGTCCTCATCCGCCTCGATGACACACAGGCAAAGGCGCAGCTCGACCTGGTCCAGAACCGGATAGCAACGCGTGAAGCGCTGGCCGCGCGTCTCAGGGCCGAGCGCGACGGCAAGGCCGAGATCGGGTTTGACCCGGCGTTGCTCGCAAACCCCGCCAAGGCGGTGAAGGACTCGGTGGCCGCACAGCGTGACGTGTTCGCGGCAAAGCACCACAATCTGACGGACGAGCGGGAAATTCTCGGCCAGCGCCGTCACCAGACCGAGGATGAGGTAAAGGGGCTGGAGGAGCTCATCGTCACCGAAGACAAGCAGATCGAGGCGATCGAGGATGAAAGCAAGGACCTTGAGAGCCTGCTCAAGAAGGGGCTGACCACCCGCGAGCGGAACCTGTTGCTCAGACGACAACAGCGGGCGATGGAGGGCGAGCGCGCCACCAACGTCGCGGCAATCGCTCGTGCCAGAAGCGCCATGGCCGAGATCGACATGCAAGTCTTGAACCTCGACACGGTGCGGCTGAACGAGGCCGTCGATGAGTTGAGCAAGGTCGAGGCGGAGTTGTTCGATCTCGGACAGCAGGAGCGCTCCGCCAGGGACGTGCTTAACCGTACCAATGTCGTCGCACCGGTTGACGGCATCGTCATGGATCTGAAGGTCCATACGGCGGGCGGTGTCGTGAAACCCGGTGAGACATTGATGACGGTCGTGCCGCTCGGCCAGCAACTCGTGGTCGAGGCCATGGTCAAACCAGAGGATGTCGAGACGATCGCCCCCGGGCAGCCCGCGCGCGTCAGCTTCCCGGCCTTCGCCCGCTACAACCTGCCGCCACTCGAGGGCGTCGTGGAGATCGTGTCGGCCGACCGCATGGTGGAGGAGCGCAGCGGGGCACCGTATTTCGCCGCGACCGTTTTGATCGACAAGAGCGAACTCGCCAAGCTGGAGGGCCGCAAGCTGCTGCCTGGCATGTCGAGCGAGACGATGATCCGGACAGGTGCTCGCACCGTGCTTTCCTACCTCGCCGAGCCGATCACGCAGAACTTCCGCCGAGCAATGCGGGAAAAATAGCCATAAGTCGCCCAGGGCCGGGCTCCAGTCTGAGTGCCCGGCCGGGCACACGCAGCCAAGACCGCGCCGGAAGCATATCACAACCAGCGCGGCCACCCCGAGCCCCTCTCGCGGCTCGACCTATCGAACGATGTACATCGTTCGATCAGGTATGGGCATTGACCCCAATACTATCGAACTGAGAATGGACGCGTCCTCTTCACTGGCGACATAATGGCGTATGAGGGCCGCTCATTCAGTACGCGACCGGAGTGCACTCGGGTAGATGCACCCCGGGGCTATCGGATGTGTGGATCGTTAGAATCTAACCCCAAGGGGACAACGATCATGGCAATTACCATCACCGATTCCGTCACGCTGGACGAATCTTCCGGGCTGCAGAACACCAACGTTGCAATCCCCGGCATCGAAGACAACAACGACAACGATATCCTTGTGACGTCACTGGATGCCACATTCTCCACCCGTCTCTTCACCGACCTCGGGCTGAGCAGCAGTTTCTCCACCACGAACGGTGCGGCGACCAATACCGTGGCCACGCTGAGCGGCGGCTCCACCCTGGAAGGATTCGTCCAGGATGACGGCAGTGCACTGCCCGTCTACGACGTAGTCAGCGGCGGTCCCCCACCCACCACGGTCGCGACCAGTTTCACGACGCTCGACGGCGAGGCGATCTATCTCTGCATCGACAGCGCCAGCGGGCTCGGCGACAACCTGGTGTTTGGCGTCGACGCGTCGGGAGACGTGGTCTTTGCCGCCTACATCACGACCAGTGGATCGGACGTCAACATCTCCATGGTGCAGTTCGAAGCCATCGACAACCCCGATGCGAACAATCCCGATGACCCCGTCGATCTCAGCGGCCTTATCGATGTCGCGATAACCTCGCCGAAGGTGTTCAACTTCGACACTCTGCCCTCGGGGCAAAACCTGTTCGGCACGGTCGGCGACGCCGACGCTGCCATCGTGGTCATCGGTCGCGATATCGACCTGAAAGCCGACAACACCTTCACCAATTCCAGCGACACGATAAACACGTCGCAAGGCGGCGGCACCGTCACGATCGGCATCAACAATCAGATGTTCGATGCAGGTGAAGGCGCCTACTTCACCTATGTCACCAATCCGGACCCCAACTATCTGTCGGGCGTTGTCGGCGGCCTCGATCAGAACGAAGCGGACGACCTCGACAACGTGCAGTTCGGCGGCACACTCGATGTTACCGGTGGCTTCCTCGTCATTTCGCAAATCCAGGGCAACACGGACGCAACGCTGACGATCGAAGCTTTTCTGGCTCCCAATGAAGACGGCGCCAATTTCGACACCGCGCTCGGAACCGGCAGCGTGATCGACATCACGTCCATCACGGTGACCGCCGACGGGACCGTTTACACCTTCAACACCGACGGCACTCAGGACGGCATCACGGTTTCGAACCTGGACGGCGTCAACGACAAGGTCGAGATCGCGGGACTCGGCGCCGGCGACAAGGTTGAATGGACGACCGCGACCGATCACAACCAGGTCCTCGTCGAGGACGTCGAGGGCAAATTCGACATCGGCCAGTTCGGATTGACGCAGGGCGTGGTCGAGCATTTCGATATCGGCGACAAGATTCGTTTCGAGGACGACGGCCCGACGGCATCGGGAGCGACGGAATCGGCAACGGTGCAGGAGGACGACCTCAAGGTCGCGGACGGCGATCTCTCCGACGGCATTGACGAGGACGGCATACCCAACCAGGACGAGGCCACCGGATCGGTGGCGGCCCTGGTGAACCCCGGGACCGACGCGCCGGCGACCTTCAGCCTGTCGGCCGACACGTCCGGCTTGCCGCCACTGACCTCGAACGGCGACGCGGTCACCTACAGCGTCAATGCGGCCGGCGATCTCTTGACCGCCACCGCCAATGACGGAACTGGCGATCGTATCGTGTTCACGCTGGCGCTGGCCGCCAACGGCGACTACACCTTCGACCTGCAAGACCAGCTCGACCATGCACCACCCGGCAGCGGCGACGCCGCCCTATTGCCAATCGACCTGTCGTCATTGCTGGTGGCAACCGACGCCGACGGCGATACGGTGACGCCAGATGCCGCAGCCTTCGTCATCAACGTCGAGAATGACGTGCCGGTGGCGTCGGGAGCGACGGAATCGGCAATTGTGCAGGAGGACGACCTCAAGGTCGCGGACGGTGATCTCTCCGACGGCAACGACGAGGACGGCATACCCAACCAGGACGAGGCCAGTGGATCGGTGGCGGCACTGGTGACATCCGGGGCCGACGAGCCGGTGACCTTCAGCCTGTCGGCCGACACGTCCGGCCTGCCGCCACTGACCTCGAACGGCGACGCGGTCACCTACAGCGTCAATGCGGCCGGCGATCTCTTGACCGCCACCGCCAATGACGGAACTGGCGATCGTATCGTGTTCACGCTGGCGCTGGCCGCCAACGGCGACTACACCTTCGACCTGCAAGACCAGCTCGACCATGCACCACCCGGCAGCGGCGACGCCGCCCTATTGCCAATCGACCTGTCGTCATTGCTGGTGGCAACCGACGCCGACGGCGATACGGTGACGCCAGATGCCGCAGCCTTCGTCATCAACGTCGAGAATGACGTGCCGGTGGCGTCGGGAGCGACGGAATCGGCAATTGTGCAGGAGGACGACCTCAAGGTCGCGGACGGCGATCTCTCCGACGGCAACGACGAGGACGGCATACCCAACCAGGACGAGGCCAGCGGATCGGTGGCATCACTGGTGACGTCCGGGGCCGACGAGCCGGCGACCTTCAGCCTGTCGGCCGACACGTCCGGCCTGCAGAACCTGACCTCGAAGGGCGACGCGATCACCTACAGCGTCAACGGGACGGGCGATCTGCTGACCGCCACCGCCAATGACGGGACTGGCGATCGCATCGTGTTCACATTGGCGTTGGCCGCAACCGGCGGCTACACCTTCGACCTGCAAGACCAGATCGACCACGCAGCCGCCAGCGGCGATGCCGGTACCCTGGCGCTCGACCTGTCGTCGGTGCTGGTGGCGACGGATGCCGACGGCGACACGGTGACGCCTGACATCAATGCCTTCGTCATCAATGTCGAAAACGACGTGCCGGTGATCAGCGCGCAGATATTGAGCGGCGTTGTCGACTTCGCGGCCGGCGATTTCGTCAGCAACTCGCTGAACGGCATCATCGGCGCCGACGAGAACACCGCCGACAACCTGTCGGGCGACGGCACCAAGACCTACACCTTCACCGACTATACGACGCCGACCAACGTCTTCCCGACCCTCACGGCGGTGCTGTCGCCTGACAAGACGACGATCGACTATTACTCGGACGCCACGCTCGGCACGCTGGTCTACGACATCGTGCTCGATCAGGACGGCAGCGGCGAGTATACCTTCACCGTCCACGAGAATCCGCCGCCGGCCTTCACCTCGTTTGACTTCAGCGACCTGCCATCGGGCCAGAACCTGTTCGGCGTCATCGCCGCCGACAAGGCGGATCTCGACGGCACCGCTCTGCTGGTGATCGGTTCCGACGTGCAGCTCAAGGCCGATGGAACCTATGTCACCAGCGGCGCCAATGCCAGCGACACCATCAACACCTCCAAGGGCGGCGGACCGGTGACGATCGGCATCGGCAACCAGATGTTCGATCCGCACGACGGCGCATTCTTCGTCTATCTCGACAATCCCGACGACGATTCGGTCGCCGGGGTCACTGGCGGGCTGACGCAGAAAACGGCCGACGATGCCGACACCATCGGCTTCCAGGGCACGACCGAGGTGACCTCTGCTTCCGTGGAGATCTCGCAAGTGCAGGGCAATACGTTGGCGACATTAGACATCTTCGCCTACGACATCGACAACGCCATCCTTGGCCAGGTCGACACCGATGCAGAGGCCCGCGCCTTTGCCCTGGATCCCATAGCCGACGCCACCGCGGTCAACATCACCGGGGTCAGGGTGCTCGATGCCAACGGGGACCTGGTCGAAAGCTGGACGGACAGCAATCTGGACGGTGTCTATGAGAAGACGTTCGACATTAATCTGACGGACAGCGTCACCTTCAACTTGGTCTCCACCGGCATCTACAGCGCGCGGGTGTCCGGCCTCGGCGCCAAATACACGGTCGAGTTCGACACCGAAACCGGGCACGACGTGGCCGACATCGAGGCTGTCGCCGGCAAGTTCGACATTGGCGGCTTCAACCTGCTGCAAGGGCAGGACACGCCGGACCAATCGTTCGACTTCGCTGTCCAGATCACCGACTACGACAGCGACGTCGACGGCGGTACCGCCGATGCGTTCGCCAACTTCTCGGTCGGCGTCGACGGCACCGGTGTCTTCGACGACGGCATTGCCTGACACAACACCGGCCGGACGCCAGACTCGACGCCCGGCCGGACACTACAAAGCATTGAACCCCGGGGGCTACCGTGACGCAGCCAAGACCGCAGTTCCAGGACGTGATGCATCTGGCACGGCGCCAGGCACCCGCCCTGCTCCTCTTCAGCCTGCTGGCCAATATTCTGCTGCTGGCCAGCACCGTCTACATGCTGCAGATCTACGACCGGGTGCTGTCGAGCGGCTCGATCGACACGCTGATGTGGCTGACCGTGGCGGTGATCGGCGCGATCGCCGTCTATGGCCTGCTGGAACAGGCCCGCCGGATGATCCTCGGGCATATCAGCCAATGGCTCGACGACCAGCTGAGTGTTCCTGTGATCGAGCGCGCCATGGAGGCTCGCCTCGTGGGCGGCAACGGCGTCGAGGCCGGCCTGAAGGATGTGTCGGATCTGCGCGGTTTCGTTGGCGGTGACGGCATGCTGACCTTTCTCGATGCGCCGTGGACGCCCGTCTTCCTGATGTTCATGTGGCTTCTGCACCCGGCATTGGGCCTGGTCGGAATTGCCGGAGCGATCCTTTTGTTCTGCGGCGCGCTCGCCAATGATTTCCTCACCCGTCACAGGGGCCAGGAAGCGGCGGCGGGGCTGCGTCGCAACCAGGCCGCGGCCGGTCAATACATCGATGGCGCCGAGACGCTGCGCTCACTCGGCATGTCCGAGCCGGCGCTGCGGCGCTGGGGGGAAAGACAGCAGTCGTTGATGGAAATCCAGGCGCAGCTGCTCGGGCGCACAACGACCATCGGCAGCCTGTCACGCTCGCTCCGGCTGGCGCTTCAGGTGGCCGTGTTGGGGCTTGGCGCCTATTTTGTCCTGCATGGCGAACTGACCGCGGGATCGATGATTGCCGCCTCGATCCTGCTGAGCCGGGCGCTGGCGCCGATAGAACGCTCGATCGGCGCCTGGCGCGGCCTGGTTACCGCCCGCACGGCACGCCGCAACCTGATGCGGCTTTTCGCCGACACCGGGTCGATGCAAAACGCCTGCGTGAAGCTGCCGCGCCCGCAAGGGCGGCTGAGGCTCGAGAACCTGAACTACTATGCGCCGGGAGCGCCGCAGGCCCTCTTGAACCGAGTGGCCTTCAGTGTCGAGGCGGGCGAGACCTGCGGCGTGATCGGCTCGTCGGGTTCCGGCAAGACCACGCTTTGCCGCCTCATTGTCGGAACGCTGCGCCCGTCGCTCGGCCATGTCAGACTGGACGGTGCGGAGGTATCCAGCTGGCCATCCGACCAGCTGGGCATGCATATCGGCTATCTGCCGCAGCAGGTCGAGCTGTTCCCCGGCACGATCGCCGAGAACATTGCACGCCTGCGCGACGTCGACAGCGGCGCGGTCGTCGCCGCGGCGCAGCTTGCCGGCATCCACGAGATGATCCTGCGGCTGCCGAACGGTTACCAGACCGAAGTCGGGTCACGTGGAGCTCGGATATCGCGCGGCCAACGTCAGCGCATCGCGCTGGCCCGGGCGCTGTTCGGCGATCCGGCGCTGGTGGTGCTCGACGAGCCGAACACCGGCCTCGACGGCGACGGCGAGATGGCATTGTTCAACGTGCTTCGACATCTGAAGGAACAAGGCCGCACCGTTATCCTCATCAGCCACCAGACCAACCTTTTGCGCATCGCCGATCGTGTCGTCTTGCTCCAGGACGGCTGCATCTCGATGTTCGGCACGCGCGACGAGGTGCTCGGCGCTCTGACCGGTCAGGCCAAGCGCATCGCCGTGCCGGCATCCGTGCGGGACAAGATCGCCGCCAATGTGCCGGCGCAGCTGAAGGCAGTGGAGTGAACCCATGGACGGTCGATTTGGCGATCTGTCGACGATGCTGGACCTGCTGATGGTCAGCCTGCGCGACATGGTGGACAAGCTGACCATCGCTCTCGGAGATCTGACGGGCGCGGCCTCGAGCTGGTTCGACGGGCTGGGCCTGCCTGCACGTATCGCGGTGGCGGCAGCGGCAGCCGCGCTGCTTCTGCCTATCCTTGCCAACTTCTTCCGGCGGCGATCGCATGCATTTCGCGCCAGCAAGCGCGATCTGAAGCAGCGTACGCGGCCGGCGCGCATGCTGGGCTACGTCTCGGCGATCGGTTTTGTCGGCGGCATCGCGGTCTGGTCCAGCGTGGCGCTTCTGGCAAGCGCCGTCGTCGCCAACGGCATCGTCAGCCCGGAAGGCTACCGCAAGACCGTCCAGCATCTGGAGGGCGGCATCATCGGGGCTATCCATGTGCGGGAGGGCGACAAGGTCAGTGCCGGCCAGATCCTGATCAGCATGAAGACGACCGACGCACAGGGCCGCTACGACGAGCTGCAGGGGCGCTACATCCGTCTCCTGGCAGCCGAGGCGCGCCTGCTTGCGGAACTTGCCAAGCAAGACCAGATCATCTTTCCCAAAGAGCTGACGTCGATCGACAGCGAGATCGCCCGAAAGGTGGTTGTCGAGGAGCAGGCGCTGCTCAACAGCCGCCTCGCGACCCGCGAAGGTCGCGAGCAGATCCTCAACAAGCGCATAGCGCAGATAGAAGAACAGATCACGGGATCGAGGGAAGTGATCGCGGCGCAAGGCGAGCAGCTCGGCCTGATCGACCAGGAGATCGGTTCCGCGACGGTGCTCTACAAGAAGGGACTGGAGCGCCTGCCGCGAATCCTGGCTCTGCAGCGAGCCCAGGCCGACATCCGGGCCAACCAGGCGTCGAACCGGTCGCAGGTCGCGCGCAACGAGCAGCAGATCGGCGAGACCAATCTGCAGCTGCTCAATCTACGCCAGCAGGACAGCGAGAGCGCCAATGAGGACCTTGCCAAGGTGCGCGGCGACCTGGCCGAACTGCGCAGCCAGCTGCCCTCACGCCAGGATGTGCTGACCAGGACCGACATTGCCGCGCCGATCGCGGGAACGGTGATGAACCTGCGCGTGACGACCGAATCCGGTGTGATTTCAAGCGGCCAGGCGCTTCTCGATATCGTTCCTAACGAGCCCAATCTTGTCATCGATTCCAGGATCAAGCCGGCCGACATCGACATGGTGCATCCCGACATGCCGGCCCGCGTGGTGCTGTCGGCCTATCCGACCAGGCACCTGCCGCAGATCCATGGCTTGCTAACCTCGGTGTCGGCGGACCGGCTAACGGACGAGAGGACCGGAGAGCCTTATTTTCTCGCCAAGGTCAAAGTCGATACCGCCGACCTGGAAAAGCTGCACGACGTCCATCTGTCGCCCGGCATGCCGGCGGAAGTCATGATCCTGACCGGCGAGCACACGCTGCTCGACTACATGCTGGCGCCGGTTCGCGACTCGCTCAATCGCGGGTTCAGGGAGCATTGATGCAGGTCGCCCAAAAGTGACCTCGGTTTTGGGAGAACGACATGTATAGAAACAATGACCTAACTAGGCGGGTCGCCTGAATCCGTTCAGACGCGGCACGCTTTAGCCCCTACGGCCGCTGCATCTGGCATTTCCCCGGGCTTTGAATAACCCTGGCGCTGACGCCCGACGATTGTCAGCTGTGGAGATGCGTCAACTCAAGCGCGGCTCCATCCCGGACGCCGGCCATGCGTTGCTCGGCGGACCGGAACATGTCCTCGAACTCCACCTCGTTTTCGAATATCACGCCGCCGACCTTGACGCTCAGCGCATCCTCGGTCCCTTTTGGCGCGAAATAGACTTGCGCGATGCGCGACCGGATACGCTCGCCGATTTCGCTGGCTTCCGCTTCGGTGGCGCCCGAGAGGAAGACCCCGAACATCGAAGCCCCTATACGTCCAACCAGATCCTCCGCGCGCACCGACGATCGTATGGTCGAGGCGACCAGCCGCAAGGCCTCGTCGCCCCATTCCAGACCAAAGCGCAGGTTGATGGACCGCAAATCTTCCGAATGGATGACCAGGAAGGCGCCCGATTTGGGACCCGGCGCCGATGGTCTTGCTGTTCTTCGTTCGACCATCGACGTGAACACCGCTCCGTTCAGGCAGCCTGTCGTGGTGTCGAAGGTTGCCGACTTGTCGAGTTCCCGGCGATAGCGGCGGACCTCGATCTGCTTCAATCCGACGAACAGAAAAAGCGGAACGCCGAGGATAACAGGCAGCAGGATCGCCGTGATCATACTGCGCCCAAATGGTGTCAGCGCCTCCGAGAACAGCAGCAGATAGTTGAGGCCGACGGAAAGGGCCAGGATTCCCATGGTTCCCAGAAAGGTCAGCCAAGCGACGCCTTTCCATGCCTGGGTGGTCGCCGTTGTCTTTGTCACTGGCCGATCTCCTGTGGATGGGCTTGTATAAGGCCGGTGTGTTGCAATTTCAGTTTCAAGGAACCTTGCAATTTAATCGATTGCGCGATGACCCCATGAAAGGCTGCGGACGAAATGGTTCGCTCCAGAGGAAAGCTGCACCCGTGACGGTTAACAAACAAAATATCAGGGTTGAATGGCCGGCTATTGTGCCGAACCGAATATGCCCATCTGCGCATTTCTGGCTGTGGCCTCCGCCTTTCCGTAGATGCCGCTCGGCAGCGCCGTGGCCCAGCCATTGGAGACAAGCCAGGCGCCGACATCCTGCTTGCCCAGCCTGCACGGCGAGGCGATGGCAAAACGCTCGACGTCCGGCGGCACGAAACATTTCAGCCCGCGCCCCCTCAGCCAGGCATTGAAAGCGGCGCGTGCGCGCTGACCGCATGGCCAGTTGACGTCGTGAAACGAGCAGGATCTGTCGAGGTCGATGCCTTGCGCCCCGCTGATGATCACCTTCCGGCCCATGGATTCGAACATCGCCGACGATGTCGCAATCGGGCGGTAGAGCAAGACTTCCCGCCAATCCTTGGGCATCGGCGTTTTCGGGGGCACGGCGAGACCGAGCTCGCTGAGCGGCGGGCGGGGCTCGACCCGTTCGATCTCCGCGGGATCGAGCCGTGGCGGAGCGATGAGGTCTTGAGCAACCTTGCGCGCCGGCTCTCGGCGTTGTTCGTCGATAACAGTCGCGGGGGGTCGGATTGGCTGCGTGTCGTCACCATCCTGCGAAGGGGCCAGGACAGGCCGATCGATCGGGAGCAAAGCCCCGGCCCTACCGATCAGCAGGATCCCAGCCAGAAGCAGCAGGCTTCCGAGCCCGATCGCCTGGCGGCTGCGGCCCAGCCTGCCCATCAGCGCGAACAGGTTCTCAAGGCTTCTCGCCGATCAGAAACCCGACGTCGATTTGGCAACCAGCTTGAGAGCACCTTTTTCAATCCGATAGAACGGCATCGATCGTTCGCTGGATCCGTCGGCCCGAAACCGGAACAGGCCTGTCGATCCACGAAACCCGTTTGGATTTTCGAGAATTTTCTTGCTGAAGCCTTCAGGCCCGACCGAACTGGCAATCCCCGCGGTCAGGGCAACCATATCATAGGCGTAGGCCACATTGACGTCGGCCGGGTAGTTGTATGTCGTCCTGAAGCGGTCGGCGATCGGCCCGGTTTCGCGCGGATCGAGCGTGGCGATATAGGCCCCCTCGAAAAGCGGATCCATGGGATGGTCCAGCCAACGGTTGGTTCCGACGACGGAGATTTTCTTCCCCGGAATGCCCTTTGATTTGAGGGCGGCAAGGATGGCTGACGGACTGCCATCGCCGCTGGCGACGATGACGGCGTCGGGGGCTTCCACCAGTGAGCCCATGTCGTCGACCGCCTTCGCGCCACTGTCGCCAGCCGAATACGGGACGGTGACCGCCAGCGTCGCGCCGTAGATGCTGAGGCTGTTGGCGACCCGCTTTTCCACGGCGCCGGCGTTTGGGCCTGCCGCGACAAGCAGGACGAACTTCTTGCTGCCTTTCGCGGCCAGTCCCGCGGCGCCCGCCGCGGCGCTGTCCGCTTCGCCAAGCAGCACGGCATAAACCCCGGCGCCGCCGGCGAAATTATCGGCAAGCGCCAGGACCGGTGGCCGCGTCGATCCCGACAGCGTGGCAATATGCTGGGCCGCCGGCAGTTCGGTCGGGCCGATGACGGCCTTCGACCCCGTCGTTATGGCCGTTATCGCCAGTTTGCTGGCCAGTGTGCTGTCGCCTCTGGTGTCCTCTACCGTCAGCGTCAGCAATCCATTGCCGATATCCGTCATCGCCAGCTTGGTGGCATCGAGCATCTTCCTGCCGTTTTCTCCTGCCGTTCCGGCGGCGGACAGCGGCAGCAGCATGGTGATCTTCGTCGGACCGGTGCCCAGCGACTGGGTCGCCTGGACTGGACCGGCAACGGCGGCGCCGTTCTGCCCGGCGGGTGCGGCAACCGTCGCCGGATCGAGCGCTTCGGAAACGCCATCTTTCGATTGGCAGCCCGACACCATGACGGCGAGCGCAAGGGCGATTGCCCACGTCCGCGGACAGTGGACCTGTCGGCCAGCTTCCATGAATACTCCACCCCTATTTGCCGCCGGCTTCCCGGTCTGGCCTTCAAGCCATGTTACGGCGGACTTGCCGTGCCGTCTGCATTTCTTTTAGCCGTGGAAAAGCCTGGCTCTCAGCGCCTTGATTTGTCGCGCCTGCCCGGCACTCCGATACCAGGCGCATTTCATGTATCGTGGTCCGGGCACGAACACACGGCGCACGCACACGCCTTTTCCCTGGGCTGGAGCTACGCCCTCTCCCGCTGGCGAAAATGCGGAAAAGCCGAAGGACGCCACCGGCAACGGGCCGGTCACGTCGATGCCGTCCCTTGCCAGGATTGCCCGCGCACGCTGACAGTAGAGCACCGAAAGTGCCGAGAACCGGCTTTCATTGTGCCCGGCGCGATATTTCATGACGGTGGTGCACAGATCGCCCGCGGCCAGCCTGTTGGCCTGCGCAAGATATTCGACCCCCAGCGCGATGTTGGTGGCCGGCTCGCTCAGATCGTCCAGGGAGCCTCGAAAGCCGAGCATCCTGGCGGTCGCCGGCATCACCTGCATCAGGCCGACTTCGCCATCGGCGCCCTGCACGTCGGGATCGAACCCGCTTTCGATCTCCATGACGGCATGCGCCAGCAGCGGCTCCAGGCCATGGATCGATGCCTGGCAACTGGCAAATGCCTTGAATGTCTGCCGGGTCCACTGCGTGGCCGCCTCACAGTGCACCGGTCGCACCGGATTGGAGGACTGTTCCACGGAAGGTCGTTCCAGCCAGTTGGCGCGGGCCGGCGTGACGGCCTGGCCAAAGCCGATCAACGCGACCGCACCGGCGATCGCGCCCAAAAATGATCCGTCGGCTGTCATGACGGCAAACAGGCGTGGCTTCGCCTATCCGGTCAGTGCATGTACTCGACCATGCGATCGTGAAAACACTCGCATTTGTTGAGCGTGTCTTCGTCCTTGTAGTTCGTCTTCAGGTAGCCGTAGGCCATGCCGCAAGCGACCTTGGCCTCCGACGCCCAGACGAAGACGGGCCGGGACGAGTTGATCCACTCCGAGCTGTTGGCGGCCGCAACCGACTCGTCCATCAGCTTCACCACCTGCACCCTGAGGTCGACGATGTTGTCGGTCAGCACCAGGTTGGACGTGCCGACGGTACGGCAATAGTCGACCGCCGGACCTTCGATGATGTCGGCGGCAAAGCTCGTCGACCCGACTGCCAGCAACAGCGTCGCAGCGGAAACCAGCAGTCTTGCGGAATGTTTCATGATGAACTCCCCTCGATATTAGCGGTGTATAACATAATTACGCGGTCGCGCACCATGGCCGTTAAACCAGGTTTGCCGTCGTCGTATGCTGGGTTACGCCATCGTCGTAGAGCAGCGTGATGGTGTTGGCTACGGGGTGGTTCACGAGTTGGGCTACTTCGACGAAGCTGCCTCCCGATCCGCTGGTATCGACACTGAGCGTGCCAGTGCCTGCATCGTAGTTGACGAAGTTGCCGATATTGGCGGGAGTTGCGTCGAATAGCGCGGTCAGGTCGATCTTGTCGCCGTCGCCACCTACGCCGCTGAAGTCGGTGATGAGGTCCTTAATGTCGATATTCTCAAGCCGGAACGTATCGGCGCCCGTGCCGCCGGTAAGCGTGTCACTCCCGGCACCACCGACCAGCAGATCGTTGCCGGCGCCGCCGATAAGAGTGTCAGCGCCGCCTTCGCCTCTGAGCGTGTCGTTGCCCAGTCCGCCGGCCAGGTAATTGGCGCCGGAGTTTCCGAATAGATAGTCATCGCCGGAGCCGCCGATCAGGCCCTCGATGCCGGTAAGGGTATCGCCAGTGGCATCGCCGCCGCCGATCGATCCCGAGGCCGGATTGGAGAAAGTCACTGGTGCCCCAGACGCATGGCCATCATCGGCCAGATGGATTGAAATGGCGGCCAAGCTGCTGCCGGTGTAGTCGACGATGTCGATTCCGGCCCCGCCTGAGATCGTGTCGGTGTGCGTGCTCCCAGCGATCACGTCGTTACCAGTCGTCCCGGTAAGAGCGAAGTTGCCGGATCCATCTCCCGCCACCACGTGAATGGCAAGTGGCTGCGTGCCAGTGGTATCGCCGTCCCTGTCAGTCGCGGAGACTGTAAAGGCCAAATTCTGATCTTGGGGCAAAACGTTATGCGTGAGGGAGACGCTCGAGAACTGAGCGCCTTGCCCTGAGACGTTGACCGCGCTGACCTGCAATTGGTTGAAGCTGATAGACGGATCAATCACGAATGTTCCGGTTGACGTGATGAATATGTCACCGGACGCGGATGTATTGGTGAGAGTGTTGGTCGCAACCCAGTGGTAGGTTCCCCCTGCACCGTTCAGCTGATTGACCACCAAACTCACGGAGTCGTTCAACTCTGCATTGGTGCTGGCCGGATTATCCGTGCCGACTCCAGTTCCGGCAGTGTGGAACTCCATTGTGAAGCTTTCATCCCCGCCTACGAAGGTGTTTGCGACGCCAAATCCGTTATTGCTGGAGTTGATCCCGCCCGTGCTTGAAAACTCAATATGGCCATCGCTGGTTTCGCGCCAGTTCGGTCCGCCAGCGGGAAGGTTCTGTAGCGAATAGGTTATTGTCGTGCCAGCATCTGGCTGGAGGAGGTCGAACTGGTACGTCCCATCCGACCTTACCGTGAGATCGAACACCTCGGTTGCACCGGCATTCGCGTGGAGGGTAGTAGTGCCATCCGCAGCGGTCGTTGTGCTGTAGACGATGCCCGCGATCGCCGGACCCGTGATGCTGAAATGGTCGATGCCGTCGGCACCCGGCAGAAGCGAGAACAAGCCAGCGACTGATCCCACCTCGTTCGGGATCGTGCCCGAGGTAAAGGAGCCTAGCGACGGACCGTCATCGTGGAACGTCGCCTTGCCGCCGACATCGACCGACTGCGAGGCGGTGTCCAGATCCTTGTCCGTCACCGTC